>JBAXMR010000021.1:0-52208 GCA_037134195.1 Paludibacter sp.
GCCGACCCTCTGCTTGTAAGGCAGATGCTCTGAACCAGCTGAGCTAAACGCCCGATTTGAAATCGGATTGTAATACTTTTCTCCAAAAGCGTTGCAAAGATACTGCTTTTTTTATATTCTGCAAGAAACTAATGGATTATTTTTTGGTTTAGAACATAGATTTATTCTAAGAGACTTCATACTCAACGACTTTAATTCTTGATAATTTCTATTTTTACCATTCAATTTTAAAGTGTACCTTTGCACCCTCAAAATATTTGCACCCACTCTCTGGTTTTGTGAAAACCCGGATAGACAGACAAAAATGGAATGTAAATATCTAACTTTTTAGATATAAATAAATTATGGGAAATATTGTAGCAATTGTAGGCCGACCAAATGTCGGAAAATCAACTCTTTTTAATCGCTTGACAAAAAGCCGCAGAGCGATAGTAAATGATGAAGCAGGAACTACCCGCGACCGCCAATATGGCAAATGCGAATGGGAAGGACGTGAATTTTCAGTAATCGACACCGGAGGGTGGGTAGTCAATTCATCTGATGTTTTTGAAGGCGAAATCAAACGTCACGTAGTATTGGCTATGGAAGAAGCTGATGTTATTCTTTTTTTGGTTGATATACAAAACGGAATAACTGATTATGATCTGGAAGTGGCACAAATTCTGCGTACTCAGAAGAAGCCAGTATTGTTGGTTTCAAATAAAGCCGATACATTTGAATGGCAATATAATCTTGCCGAATTTTACAAACTGGGATTGGGTGAGCCACAAATGATTTCGGCTATAAACGGGCTCGGAACAGGAGATTTTCTGGATAAATTACTCACATTCTTTAATCCTGATATAAAAGATGAAATAGAGGAAGATTTGCCTCGTTTTGCAGTTGTAGGGCGTCCAAATGCTGGAAAATCTTCGCTTATAAATGCTTTGGTAGGCGAAGAGCGAACGATTGTTACAGATATTGCCGGAACTACGCGCGACTCTATTTACATGCGTTTTAATAAATTCGGTCACGATTTTTATCTGGTAGATACAGCCGGAATCCGCAAAAAGGCGAAAGTGAATGAGGATTTGGAGTATTACTCCGTTGTACGCTCAATTCGTGCCATTGAGAACTGCGATGTGTGTGTTCTTATGATTGATGCCACCCGTGGAATTGAAAGTCAGGACTTGAATATCTTTTCACTGATTCAGAAGAATAAAAAAGGGTTGGTTGTTTGTGTAAATAAATGGGATTTGATTGAAAGTAAAGAAACTGCCGATATTAAGACTTTTGAACGTTCTATACGTGAGAGGTTGGCACCATTTGTTGATTTCCCTATAATTTTTGGTTCAGCATTGACAAAACAACGTATACTTAAAGTCCTTGAAACTGCAGTAACGGTTTACGAGAACAAACAAAGAAAAATTGCAACAGCAAAACTTAATGAGTTCTTATTGCCGGCAATAGAGAATTACCCACCACCAGCTCTCAAAGGAAAGTTTATCAAAATAAAATACGTAACTCAGCTACCTGAAACACAAGTACCTACCTTTTTATTTTTCGCTAATCTACCTCAATATGTAAAAGAACCATATAAGCGATTTTTGGAAAATAAGATTCGGGCAAAATACGAATTTAACGGTACGCCGATTCAAATTTTTGTTCGTCAAAAATAATAAAAAAATGCAACTGAGTTTCAGTTGCATTTTTTTTATCACAGAAAGTTATTTTAAAACCCACTGTATATAATTTTAAGTGTCAATGCATCAGAAACACTTTTGGTATTTTCTTTATTGCCTCGAAGTCTTACAGCACTCATAAGATATTGTTGTTTTATCGAAGAAATTGATGTAGTTCCACTTGTACTTGTTGATGTACCAACCGCTACTGGAATTAATCTGAGTTTAATTGCAGATGCATTACCACCTGAGTGCTTGAGTTCATTTGCAATTAACGTAGCAACATCAAATGAATAGTAACGTTCATAATTACTTGTTGATCCTACCTGACCTACAGTATATCTGCCCAATACAGAACAAGTATCAGATGGTAGTTCACTGTTTTTAAAGAAGTTATCCGGGGTTTTACCGTTATCTTTATCTTTTATCAAAAGCACATATTTTACAACAGGATGTAAAGCTGTATCTTCTTCAGTTTTAGCAACATTTACACGGAGTATAGCACTATTAATAGTAAGTCTTTTACCATTTACATCTTTTTTCAAACGTGCTTGAATTGTGTCGAGAGGCAAATTCAATTCCGTATATAAATTAGCTGGTGAAGCTAAGTAAGTTATGGTGTCATTTAATTTAACCCACTTTTTCCTGTCTGGATATTGAATACAATTAACTTGTCGTACCTCACTGCTTGCAGGAAATGTTAGGTAATTATTTATTGTGTCGGTACCATGAATATAATGATAATAATATACCATATTTAACTGTTGACGACCTATATTTAATAATGTAGCAGCACCAAATTGAGCTGTAATATATATTCCTTTAAAGTAATTTACAAAATCGTTGGTTGAATTAAATTTTGAGTCATCTAAAAATCTATTAAGAAACGTTTTAGTTGTATCCTTAAAAACGATTGATTTTGACGTACTTGAGTTTTTTCCAGCCGTTATTTTTCGTTCTCCGATTTTTAACTCTTTTCTTCTATTTGGGTCAGGGTCACAATATATATTTGGGTCAATATTGGATGGATAAATACCAGTATATGAAAATGTTTTAGTCATTTCATAAATATTGATATCTAAAGGCGAAGTCGTACTTCCAAAGCAACTGTAATAATTCAGGAAAATTTTGGCTGAATCTGCCACTGAGTTTGCCGGAAATTTAAAACCTACCGGACAGTTTAACTGCGCTAAAATTTGTGCTCGTATTGTTCCAAAAATAGTGTCATTAAATGTTCCCAATAAGAATGAATCGGGTTGCGAGACAATGGAAATAATAGTGTCTGTCTTTGAAGTAATCTGAAAAGAAGTCCCTTTCACGATTATTGCATCGGAATAAGAAAGTGTTCCTTTTCCAACGTCAGTCAAAGTGTCGGTACACGAAGTGACAAATAATGACACCAATAAAATAAAAATAACAGAATAAGATTTCATGAATTTTGGGAAGAAAAAATTACAAAATGATTTATTTTAATCTATAAATTATCGTAAAAATCTACGTAATCGTTGGCATAATCCTCTTTGTTGAGGTATGGCAAAAACTTGAGTTTTTTTGATTTGATATATTTAAGAACATCCTCATTTACAATGGGACTTGATTGAATGACCGCATCCGAATAGTCAATTGCCAGTTTCGAGAGTGCTACAAAATCAATAACTTTATCCTTAACCTGAACTACGTGACGCTTTTCAATGCCTTCAAGTAACAGTCGTTCTGCAAAAAGGCTGCGGAACGGTTTTTTAAATTCATCGGCAAAGAGTGAATAAACCACTTTGGAATGTTTGAAAAATGGGTCATCATTATACGCCTTTTTTATATATAAAGGTGCCAAAGCAGTCATCCAGCCTTGACAGTGGATTACATCCGGAGTCCAACGAAGTTTTTTTACAGTTTCCATCACGCCGCGAACAAAGAAAATGGTTCGTTCATCATTATCTTCAAACTCTTCACCATTTTCATCGGCTATTGTGTTCTTACGGTGGAAATAATCCTCATTATCAATAAAATAAACTTGTAATCTTGCTGATTGTATTGAGGCAACTTTAATTATCAGCGGATGGTCGGTGTCATCGATTATCAAATTCATACCCGAAAGGCGTATCACTTCGTGTAACTGATTTCTGCGCTCGTTCACCGCACCAAATTTAGGCATGAATGTTCTGGTTTCGCGTCCGTGGTCTTGTACTGCCTGTGGAAGAAAACGTCCCATGTTTGACAACTCAGATTCAGGTAAATAGGGAAATATTTCTTGCGAAATAAATAAAACCTTCGTAACTTTTTTCTTCATGCTCTTGGGTGAGTGCTTTAGCGGTAGTTTTTCGTTATGCAAAGATATATAAAAAAAATCGGATATAAACAAGACCCTAAGTACCTAATGTTAAGCAGGCTTACATGAAAATATATTAATATTAAACGTATAAACATTCAAAAAAAGCTATTTACCATTGTTTCAGCTCTTTAATAAAATGTTGATAATCTATTACTAAGAGCATGCAAAAATTATTTATAAAAGTTTAACCATGAATAATATGCTATGTATTATGTGGTATTTTAAGCATTAAGCTAAATCACGCAACCATTTTTTGAACTATGGAAACTATAAAGTGTTTAGATGGCAGTGAAATGAATGAATATACAAATAAGTTTTACTAATTTTGCGCCCTGATTAAAAGTGAGAATCCCAAATCAAAGTTTCAGAACGTTTTGTCAAATAGAACAATGGAAATAATCCATCTGGTGAGTAATCTCGAAAGTGAGATTAAAAAAATAAAAGAAACTGGAAAATCAATAGGTTTTGTACCAACAATGGGGGCGTTACACGATGGACATCTGGCTTTGGTAAAACGTGCAGTTAATGAAAATGATTTTTGCGTGGTAAGTGTATTTGTAAATCCTACCCAATTCAACAATGCCACTGATCTTGAGAAATATCCAAGAAATCTTGAAAAAGATGCAGAATTTCTGCAAACAGCAGGTTGTAATATAATTTTTGCTCCTGAAGCTGACGAAATGTATAACAACGATGAACTTAATTATCAATTTGAGTTTGATTTTGCAGGGTTGGACAAGGTTATGGAAGGAAAATTTCGTCCTGGTCATTTTAATGGTGTTGTACAAATTGTAAGTAAATTATTTAATTTTGTACAGCCGAATAACGCTTATTTTGGAGAAAAAGATTTTCAACAATTGGCAATCATTCATCACATGGTTAAAGCAATGAATATTACTGTTAATATAATCGATTGCCCTATAATCAGAGAAACTACAGGTCTTGCTATGAGCAGCCGCAATGAGCGATTAACTGACATTCAACGTAAAAATGCAGCTGAAATATCTAAAGTTCTGTATGAAAGTCGTAACTTTGCAACGCAAATGTCACCAAATGAACTCACAAATTGGGTTACTAACAGGGTGAATACAGTAAAAGGATTGGAAGTAGAATATTTCGAAATAGTAAATTCATCGACACTTCAAACTATTCAATCGTGGAATGTAACTTCTGTTGGTTGTATTGCTGTTTTTTGCGGAGAAGTAAGATTGATAGATAATATCAGATATAATTAAGTTGACAATTGATAGTTGAAAATTTAAATTAACAAAAAAGAGTTAACTGTCAACTGATTACTGTTAACTGTAAACTGAAATGTATGTTCGTTCACGTAGTAAAATCAAAAATTCATCGGGTTTCTGTTACTGAAGCTAATCTGAATTATATAGGCAGTATTACCATCGATGAAGATTTGATGGATGCAGCAAATGTTATTGCCAACGAAAAAGTTAGCATTGTAAACAATAATAACGGTGAACGTTTTGAAACCTATGTCATTCCCGGAAAAAGGGGTTCAGGAGTTATTTGCCTTAATGGAGCTGCTGCCCGATTGGTTCAACCGGGTGATATAGTGATAATTATGGCTTATGCGATGATGGAACTTGAAGAAGCACGAAACTTTAATCCTGCCGTTATTTTTCCTGATACTGCCACTAATAGATTGATAGCCCCCTAAATTCCCCGAAAGGGGACTTTAAAGTCGATTTAGCAAATGAAGACATTTGATAAAATATTCAACCTTATTTATATTTCTTATTCCCCTTTCGGGGGTTAGGGGGCTTATGAAAGTCGTTATCATTAAATACAATGCCGGAAATATCCGCTCGGTGCTTTTTGCATTAGAGCGCATTGGTATACAGGCTGTTGTGACTGACGATAATGATGAAATCCGTTCCGCCGATCGTGTAATTTTCCCCGGAGTTGGTGAAGCTTCCTCAGCTATGAATTATCTGAAAGAAAAAGGACTTGACAAACTGATTTGCTCACTTACTCAACCTTTTTTGGGAATTTGTCTTGGAATGCAGCTAATGTGTAGTCATTCCGAAGAAAACGATACAGATTGTTTGGGCATTTTTGACCAAAAAGTAAAACTCTTCCCACAAAAAGGTTTGAAAGTACCACAGATAGGTTGGAATAATATCTTTGGTTTGAAATCAGGACTTTTTGAAGGTGTTTCCGATGGTGCTTATATGTATTTTGTTCACAGCTATTTTGTGGAAGAATGTGATAATGCTATTGCCAAAACAGACTATGTAATTCCATATAGCTCTGCTATTCAGAAGAATAATTTCTCAGCAGTCCAGTTCCACCCTGAGAAATCGGGTGAAGTAGGACAAAAGATTCTTGAGAATTTCATAAAAGGTTACTAAATCCGACAATAAAACTGATGACTTTCGAAGTTCAACATACAGACCCGAACTCAAATGCGAGGGCAGGTATCATACACACAGATCATGGCGTTATTGAGACGCCTATTTTTATGCCTGTAGGAACGGTGGCTTCTGTTAAATCCGTTCATCAGCGTGAATTAAAAGATGATGTAAAAGCTCAGATAATTCTGGGAAATACCTATCATTTATATCTTCGTCCCGGAATTGATACACTCGAACGTGCAGGAGGTTTACATAAATTTAATGGTTGGGACAAACCAATTCTTACCGACAGTGGTGGTTTTCAGGTATTTTCACTATCTGAGAATCGAAAATTAAAAGAAGAAGGTGCAACTTTTCGTTCACACATTGATGGAAGTAAACATCTTTTTACTCCAGAAAATGTAGTTGATATCCAAAGAACAATAGGTGCTGATATAATAATGGCTTTCGACGAATGTACTCCGGGAACTGCAGATTATCAATACGCCAAAAAATCGATGGAATTAACTCATCGGTGGTTAGAACGTGGATTAAAACATTTTGACGAAACAGAGTCTAAATACGGATATTCACAAACATTTTTTCCGATAGTTCAGGGTTGTGTGTATCCTGACCTGCGTAAGCAATCGGCTGAATTTATAGCCTCTCAGAATCGAGATGGAAATGCCATTGGTGGATTGGCTGTGGGTGAGCCAACCGAAAAAATGTATGAAATGATTGAGGTGGTAAACGAAATACTACCAAAGGATAAACCACGTTATTTAATGGGCGTTGGAACTCCGATAAATATTCTGGAAGGAATTGAGCGTGGCGTAGATATGTTTGATTGTGTGATGCCAACCCGAAACGGACGAAACGGAATGCTTTTTACCCGCAATGGCATTATGAACATGAAAAACGAGAAGTGGAAAAATGATTTTTCGCCGCTCGATGAGTCAGGAACTTCGTATGTCGATTTTGCTTATTCCAAAGCTTATCTGCGTCATTTATTTATTAGCAAGGAATTTTTAGCTATGCAAATAGCATCAATTCATAATTTGGCTTTTTATTTGGCATTAGTTACCGAAGCCCGTGAACATATTCAGCTGGGTGATTTTGCCAACTGGAAAAAAGGTATGATGGAACAACTTGGCAGAAGATTATAATTAGTTTTAAAGTTCATAAAATTAGGAGTTTATAACGTTCAAAATGAAAATCACTTACCGCACATTTGGTTTAAAGCGAATTGATACGTACATTATCAAAAAGTTTTTGGGGACATACTTTTTCTCCATTGCTTTGATTTTGAGTATTGCTGTGGTTTTTGACCTGACAGAAAAAATGGATAAGTTTTTCGAAAATAATGCTCCCTTAAAGGACATTATTTTTGATTATTATCTGAACTTTATTCCTTTCTATATGAATATGTTCAGTCCGTTATTTACATTTATTGCAGTTATTTTCTTTACGTCAAAAATGGCTAATAACACAGAAGTTATTGCAATTTTGGCCAGTGGAGTAAGTTTCAGAAGATTAATGTTACCCTATTTCATTTCCGCACTTGTCATTGGCTCAATATCCTTTGTTATTGGTGGATATATTATTCCTCCGGCAAATAAAAAAATGCTTTCGTTTGAAGATAAATATGTTCGGAAAATTAAACAGGACAATGCCAGAAATGTGCAAATGGAGGTTGAAAAAGGAGTAATTATGTATATCGAGCGGTACGAAGTCAGTAATAATACCGGCTATCGGTTTTCACTTGAGAAATTTGAAGATAAAACACTTGTGTCCAGACTCACTGCTCAGACTGTGAGTTGGGATTCGGCCTATCATTGGAAAATAACCGATTACTTGCAACGCGATTTTAATGGAATGCGTGAGAATATAACACGGGGAATTACAAAAGATACTACCATAATGGTAAAACCCGAAGAGTTCTTTATAACAGCTGCAGAAGCTCCTCAGCTGAACAATAGACAGCTCGGAAGCTATTTACACAAACAAAGAGGCAGAGGTGTAGGCAATATTCAGGGATTTGAGGATGAATATTACAAACGATTTTCGATGCCACTTGCGGCATTTATAATGACATTAATTGGAGTTTCACTTTCTTCACGAAAAGTACGAGGAGGTATGGGTGTACATTTAGGTATTGGACTAGCACTCAGTTCAATTTATATATTGCTTTCAACTATGTCGACTTCATTTTCTGTCGGTGGAACTATGTCAGCTTTCCAGGCTGTGTGGTTGCCAAATGTGCTGTTTCTTGCAATTGGTGTATATCTTTACAATACTGCTCCAAAATAATAACCCTATAATTCCACAAAAAGGGATTAGTGAAGTACAAAAAAATAAGTTGTTCGTTAATTTGAACAACTTATTTTTTTATTTTGAAAACTCACAGAAGTTCCCTATCTGGGGGATTTATGGAGTTTATTTTATCTGTCTGAATATTGTTTTTCGTAATAATTTTTGTAATCTCCATTGATTATGTTATCCATCCATTCCTGGTTTTCCATGTACCAGTCAACAGTTTTTTCCAATCCTTCTTCAAACTGAAGTGAAGGTTTCCAACCCAGTTCGCGTTGAAGTTTGCTTGAATCAATAGCGTAACGCAAATCATGACCTGCACGGTCAGTAACAAAAGTGATTAGCTTGGCCGATTCACCATCAGCACGACCAAGTTTTCGATCCATGATTTTACAAAGTGCATGAATCAGGTCAATATTTGTCCATTCGTTATTACCGCCAATATTGTAAGTCTCACCATTTTTCCCATTATGGAAAATTGTATCAATAGCACGGGCATGGTCATTTACAAATAACCAATCGCGTACATTTTCGCCTTTACCATAAATCGGAATAGGTTTACTATTGCGTATATTATTTATTGACAACGGGATAAGCTTTTCAGGGAAATGATTAGCACCATAATTATTTGAACAGTTTGAAATTACTACAGGCAAACCATACGTATCGTGATAGGCACGTACAAAGTGATCTGATGATGCTTTACTGGCCGAATAAGGTGAATGTGGGTCGTATTTGGTTTCTTCGGTAAAGAAAGTGCCGTCAAACTCAAGCGCACCATACACTTCGTCAGTTGAAACGTGATAGAATCGTTTACCTTCCATATTGCCTTTCCACGATTCTTTTGCAACATTCAATAAATTGCAAGTTCCGTATACATTTGTGCGGATAAAGGCAAATGGATCTGTTATCGAACGGTCAACATGTGATTCGGCAGCTAAATGAATTACACCATCAATTATATTGTTAGCAAAAAGTTCATGAATAAACTTTTCATCTGTTATATCACCTTTTACAAATTTGTAATTCGGAGCATCAGCCACATCTTTCAGGTTTTCAAGATTACCAGCATAAGTTAATACATCCAGATTAATAATTTGATAATCAGAATATTTCGTTACGAACAAACGAACAACATGTGAGCCGATAAAACCAGCACCACCAGTAATTAAAATTGTTTTCTTCATGTGTTTTTAATTTTGTTATGCAAAGATACAACGTTTTTTTATTGCTTACAACTTGTTGAAAACTTTTTGTCGGAAAAAAGTTGACTTTGGGCTGATTGTTCTATTTTTGTAGCGTGCAAAAAATAAGCTTATATATAGAAAAGTTACTAATGCGACATGATTATGTCGTTATTCCGGGATTTGGTGGATTTGTTGTTCAGTATCAGTCTGCTGAAATTGAAAACAATGTCATCTCCCCCCCTTGTGGACTAATTAGTTTTAATCCATTAATGCAGCATAACGATGGATTGCTGGCCATTGAGATTTCACATGCTATGCAAATAAATTATCGAACTGCTAATGAACTGATTAATACGCAAGTTGATGATCTTAAAACAAGAATAAGAGCAAAAGAAATTATTCATTTCGGACAACTTGGTTTTTTCAGAACAGACGAAACGGAAAATCTAGTTTTTTCCCCAGAAAAGTCACCTGCCTTTCTTCCTCAAAATTTCGGATTATCTCCTTTGAATTTGTGTAAACCTTTGATTAAGAATAAAAAGGAAATCAGGATAACTGTTTCTACTGTAAATTTTTATAAATATGCAGCCGCTGTTTTGTTGGTAGTAAGTTTATTTATATCTACTCCCCGTTTGAGCGATGTTCGTCATACTAATTCTGCTGGTATTACACCTGATTTTATTAGTATGTCTGATAAGATAAAACAAAACATAGAAAATACTTCTACAACCAAATTAAATTTAGATTGCAGTATTAACGAACAAGAAGTTCCAACACCTAAACCCGAAAAGAATTATCATGTTATTGTAGCCAGTTTAGAAACCCAAAAGTCAGCTGATTTTTTTTGTAAAAGTCTGAATATTAGCGAATATAAAAATGCTCATATTCTTGTTCCTGCTAAAATTTATCGGGTTGCCATAGAGTCGTTTTCTGATAAAGATGAAGCAATAGAATACATGGAAAACCTCCGCAAAACTGACAAACGATTTAAAACTGCCTGGGTACTCTGCAATAATTAATAATTATCAATTATGATATAATATGCTGATTTTCTGCTATGTAATTATTAATTATTAATTATTAATTATTAATTGAAATAATTTATTTACCTTTGCAACCGCTTTTCGAGAAAAAGCATCAGGTATAATCATTTTAAAATAAAAAAAAATGCCAACAAAAATCAGATTGCAACGTCACGGTCGTAAGGGATATGCTTATTATCATATAGTGATTGCAGACAGCAGAGCGCCACGTGATGGCAAATTCATTGAACGTATCGGTTCTTACAATCCAAACACCAATCCGGCAACTATCGATTTAAAATTCGAACGTGCTTTATATTGGTTGACAACTGGAGCACAACCTACCGACACTACCCGGAACATTCTTTCAGCTGAAGGAGTATTGATGAAAAAACACCTACTTGAAGGAGTTAAAAAAGGAGCTTTTGACGAAGCTGAAGCAGAAAAACGTTTCGAAGCCTGGAAAACTAGCAAAGAATCGAGTATAGTAAAAACAAAAGAACAATTAGCTGCTGAGAAACAAGCTGAACTGAAAGCACGCCAGAAAGCTGAAGCTGAAGTAAATAAAGCAAAAGCAGCAGAATTGGCAAAGAAAAAAGCTGATGCTATTGCTGCAACTATTGCTGCTCAAGCTCCAGTTGAAATAGCCGAAGAGGTAGTTGCAGAAGCTCCAGTAACTGAAATAACTGAATAATTACAGGTTTTCTTATATAAATAGAACCCGAAAGAAATTTCGGGTTTTTTGTTAATGAATTTTCATGTTAATGTTCAAAATCTTTAATTAATTGGTACAATTTTTTATTATTATCCTCGTTTAAATTAATTAATATAGAGAATTCATTTTTGCATGGAAAATAACGTCAATATTGCTCTCCAGATACTGCCGACATCCAAAACTATACATCCATATCAACTTGTCGACAAAGCGATTGAAGTAATTGCTGCTTCGGGTTTGCGTTATAAAGTGACCCCTTTCGAAACAGTAATGGAAGGTAGTTATGATGAAATTATGAATGTGGTAAAACTTGCTCAGGAAACTTGTTATAGAGCTGGAGCCGATAGTTTAATGACATACCTGAAAATTCAAAGCTCAACAAAAGACGTGAGCATTGATGATAAAATGGAGAAATACGAGTAAAAAGACCTAATCCAAAATTTCAGTATGTTTTTTTGGATTATAATCCAAAATATTAGTATATTTTTTTGGATTAGATAAAATATTAGTATATATTTGCAGCAAATATTTATACTGTGATTCAACGAGCATTAGAAACTATCATTACTGATAAGTTTTTTCAGAATAAGGCTATTTTGTTGCTTGGAGCAAGACAAGTAGGCAAAACAACATTATTACAACAAATTGCTGCTAAGCAGGGATTGTCGGTCAGATTTTATAATTGCGATGAACCGGAAACTCGTAATTTGTTTGCGAACGCCAATATAGCCACTTTACAATTGGCTATAGGCGATAATAAGTTGATTATAATTGATGAAGCACAAAAAGTGGATAATATCGGATTGACACTCAAGTTGATTGTCGATAATTTTAAAGATATACAGTTAATTGCAACCGGTTCATCGGCTTTTGAGCTGCGAAACCGACTTAATGAACCACTTACAGGACGAAAATTTGAATACATAATGTATCCAATTTCTACTTCGGAGTTAGTGCTAACTGAAGGGATTTTAGAAGAAAAGAAATTGTTTGAATCTCGCCTGATTTATGGTTCGTATCCCGATATAATAACTCGGAAAACAGATGTGAAAGAATTGCTTACATTGCTGATTGATAGTTACTTGTATAAGGATATTTTGGCATTAGATGAAATTCGGAAACCGGCACTGTTGAACAAACTGTTGGTGGCAATAGCACTGCAAATTGGTAACGAAGTGTCGTACAATGAATTAGCTCAAACCGTACAATCAGACAGTAAAACCGTAGAAAAATACATAGATTTGTTAGAAAAATGCTTCGTTATTTTTAGGTTAAATGTTTTAAGCCGAAACCTGCGTAATGAACTGAAAAAGAGCAGGAAAATTTATTTTTACGACAATGGAGTACGTAATGCAGTGTTGCAAAATTTTTCAGCACTGAATTTAAGAGATGACACCGGAGCATTGTGGGAAAATTTCTTTGTTTCGGAACGAATTAAGAGAAATGAGTATAGACGGAGTTTTGCCAAGACCTATTTTTGGAGAACGACACAACAGCAAGAAATTGATTTGATTGAAGAAACCGATGGACAATTTACAGCTTTTGAGATAAAATGGAATGAAAAACGAAAATCAAACTTTCCGGCTTCGTTTCTTGCCAATTATCCGGTAAAAGAAAAAGTAATTATTACACCAGCAAATTACTTGGATTATTTGCTCTAAATGCAAAATTGTATGTAATTTTTTGGATTATCAGTTTTCTATATGAAGAATATGGAAGATGTAAGAAATGCTTAGGAAGCCTGCTACAAAGCCGGTGCAGACAGTTTAATGATATACCTGAAAATTCAAAGCTCAACAAAAGACGTGAGCATTGATGATAAAATGGAGAAATACGAGTAAAACGAAACAAATTTGAAAGATTCTACACCAAAAGTAATGAATACCGCAAAAAGAAAATTAACTATTAATGCAGCTTCAGCCATCATTCAGGTTGCTTTTACAGCTGTTTTATATTTTTTTTTATACAAATATCTTTTGAATAGTATTGGCATTAAACAACTAGGAGTATGGTCGTTAATACTTTCATTCTCTTCTATTGCGAATTTAGCCAATTTTGGTATTACATCGGGTCTTGTCAAATTTGTCGCAGAATATCTTACCGAAGATGATAAATCAAAGTTAGGTAAATTAATTTTTACTTCAATAATTTCAATGGCGATTCTTTTCACTATTGTAAGTCTGTTAGTTTTTTTTGGAGCTCAATATTTTTTGCATCTTGTTATTGATAAAGAATTCTTAAAAATTGCATTACTCATATTACCATTTTCATTAGCTAGTTTATCCATCAATGCAGTCGCAGGTGTTTTAACATCAGTTCTCGAAGGATATCAAAAAAACTATTTACGAAACTTTATTTATATTTTCTCTGGATTATTCATGTTTCTGCTGGTACTTTTATTAACTCCTGCATATCAATTAAAAGGTGTTGCAATTGCTCAGGTATGTCAGGCAGTATTTATTTTGATAGTAGCTTTAGTATTGATATATCGTTTAAGTCCATACAACAGATTTAAATATTGGAAATGGAGCAGACAATCGTTTAATGAGTTATTTAACTACGGTTATAAATTTCAGGTTGTATCAATATCACAGTTACTATATGAACCCACAACAAAGCTTTTGTTGAGTAAATTTGGGGGATTAGCATTGTTGGGACATTACGAAATGGCAACACGATTAGTTTCACAATTCAGGGCTTTACTTGTAAATGCAAATCAGGTTGTCATTCCGGTGGTAGCTGAGAATTCAAAGACAAAGTCAAAAAAAGAACTACATGATTTCTTCAATAAAATGAATCGATTTCTGATTTTGTTCACTCTCCCATTTTCAACATTGCTTATAATTCTATCACCATTTATTTCTATTATCTGGATTGGAAGTTTTGAAATGGATTTTGTATTTTCACTGATTATTCTATCTATCTCAACTGCTTTTAACATCATGTGTGGACCATCTTATTTCAGTAGTATGGGTGAAGGTAGGCTTACAATTTTAGTAATAACTCATTTAGCAATAGCCATTATGAATTTAATTTTGGGTTATGTTCTTGGCATTTTTGCCGGTGGCTATGGAATAATTTCTGCTTGGGGAATTTCGTTATCCATTGGATCTACATTCTTGATAATAGTATATTCTAAATCAATATCATTTAATTTTAAAACTGTGTTTTTAGATAATGTAATTTTACTTTTAATGGTTAGCTTGGTGATTTCATTTTGTAGTTTATCGGTTTATTTTTTATTATCATATAGTTTAACAGTAAAAGCTTTTTTTTCTTGTATAATGATATTTCTTTTGATACCAATTATCCTTAAAAATCCAGAATTTAAAAGTTTATTTCAAAAGAATAAGTCAATAAAAGTTGTGTGAGATGCATAAAATACTAAAGAGACTTGTAAACTATATCATTCTGAGAATTAAATTGAGAAAAAAATTACAATTTAGCTTTTCTGTAGAAATATACCCTAATTCAAAATTTGAGGGCATGAATTTTATCGATTCTAATTCTTTTTTCTCAGGAGAAATGGGTTTAGGTTCTTATCTAGCAAATAATGTCTTTTTAAACGCAAAGATTGGAAGATTCTCTTCAATAGGATCTTTTGTAAGATGTAATACAGGGGTTCATCCTTTAAATAAATTTGTTTCTACAAGTCCTGTTTTTTATTCAGTTTCAAAAAAAAAATATGGTGGAACTTTTGTAAATAATCAGTTATTTGAAGAACATAGATTTGCAGATACTAAAAATGAGTTTGGAGTTATTATTGGTAATGACTGCTGGATTGGTGAGGGTGTTTTTTTTGTTGGTGGTATTACAGTTGGAGATGGGGCAGTAGCATTAGCTCATTCAGTAATTACTAAGGATATTCCACCCTATTCAGTTGTTGGAGGAATTCCTGCAAAAGTAATTAAATATAGGTTTGATGAAAAAACAATTGAATATCTGCTAAAAATTAAATGGTGGAAAAACGATATATCATGGTTTCAAAATAATATTGCATTAATGGCTGATATTGAAAAGTTTAAAGAACAAGTTCTAATAAAACAATTTGAATAAAATGATTTTGGCAATAATTTATAAATTGGTATTGAGACCTTATTATAAAAAGATTTTGGGACAATTTGGTCAGAAATCATTTTTACCATTTTCAACTAAATTAGAATTTGCTAAAAATATTTTCATTGGAAATCAAGTAAGTATTGGAAGAATGTCATGGTTAGCATCAAACCCTTTGACTAATAATCGAAACCCAATATTAACTATTGGTGATGGAACATATATTGGCAATTTTGCTCATATTTACTGCACTTCAAAAATTGAAATAGGTAAGAATGTTTTATTTGCAGACAAAGTTTATGTTTCCGATAATTTACATACCTTCGAAGATGTTAATGTTTGCATAATTAACCAATCTATTAAACAGTTAGATACTATTAATATTGGTGATGGTGCATGGATAGGAGAGAATGTATGCATTATAGGAGCTAGTATTGGTAAACAAAGTGTAGTAGGAGCAAATTCAGTCGTGAATAAATCTATACCAGACTATTGTGTAGCAGTAGGTTCACCAGCAAAAATTATTAAACGTTACTCTTTTGAGAAAAAAGCTTGGTTAAAAACCAATAGTGGCGGTGATTTTGTTTAATATTTCTATATCAAGCTAAACACAAATGGTAACAAATAAATCTATAAGTAAAAGAATAATTTACTGGAACATTATTAAGAAGATAAGTCTGAAAACAGTTCTATTTAATTTTAAATATTTTGAACCCAAAGTTGCTTTTAAACTTCCGGTATTATTGTCAAGAAATGTAAAATTAAAACAAATGAAAGGCAATGTCTTAATTGAAGGAGATATTACATGCGGGATGATTACAATTGGATTTAGTGATGTTGGAATATTCGATTTCAAGCGGTCAAAAGCTATTTGGAATGTGAGTGGTAGAGTCATTTTTAAAGGACGTGCACTAATTGGTCAGGGCTCAAAAATTTCTGTTGAAGACACCGGAGAGTTGATTTTTGGTGAAAACCTCAAAATTACAGCTGAAACTTCGATTGTGTCGTTGTTGAAAATTGAGTTTGGAAAAAACTGTTTACTTTCATGGGACATTTTAATAATGGATAATGACTTTCATGCAATAATAAACAAAAAAAATGGCATACGTTTTCCTCAGTCAAAACCAATTTATATTGGTGATAATGTTTGGATTGGATGTAATACCACAATTCTTAAGGGAAGTCATATACCAGAACATTGTATTATTGGGTCAAACTCAACCGTTAACAAAAAATTCGAAGAATCTTATTGCTTGTATGCAGGAAATCCTTTAAAAGTTAGAAAAGAAAATGTTGACTGGGAGTTTTAGCAAAAAACAAATGAAGAATATATTAATTACAGGTGGAGCAGGTTTTATTGGGTCAAATTTGGCAATAAAATTAATCGAAAAAGGTTATATCGTAACTATTTTAGATAATTTATCCCCACAGATTCATGGTAAAAATCCCATAATTACATCTCCACTATTCAAATCAATAATAAACAATGTAAATCTCATTGAAGGAACAGTTACTTCCAGAATTGACTGGGAAAAAGCAATTAAAGGTCAAGATGCAATCATTCATCTTGCAGCGGAGACTGGAACAGGACAATCAATGTATGAAATTGAACGTTACACCAATGTAAATATAGGAGGGACAGCACTGCTTTTAGACATACTTGCTAACTCAAAACACACAATCAAGAAAGTTGTTGTAGCATCATCAAGAGCAATCTATGGAGAAGGAAAGTATTCCTGTAATGAGCATGGTATTGTTTATCCAATTCAACGAAATGAATCAGATATGGTACTTGGTAACTTTGGTTGCAAATGTCCGGTATGCCATAACGAAGTAACATTGTGTGCAACATCTGAAGACAGTAAGATTCATCCTACATCGGTGTATGGAATTACCAAACAAAATCAGGAACAAATGGTTTTAACTGTTTGTAAATTAATCGGAATTAGTGCAGTAGCATTTCGTTATCAGAATGTATATGGGCCTGGACAGTCACTTTCGAATCCTTACACCGGAATCCTGTCAATATTTTCTACAAGAATTAAAAATAATTCAGAAATAAATATTTTTGAGGATGGATTGGAAAGTCGTGATTTTGTTTATATCGATGATGTTGTAGATGCAACCATTTTAGGGCTGGAGTCTGAAAACGCAACTAATCAGGTTTATAATGTTGGCACTAGTAATTGTACAGATGTGATAACAATTGCACAAATATTAAGTAAAAACTATGGAGTAAATGTTCCACTTAAAATCTCAGGCAATTTCCGTTTAGGAGATATTCGGCATAATTTTGCGGACATAAGTAAAATACAAACTCAATTACATTTTCAACCTAAATGGACATTTGAATCAGGAATTGCCGAATTTTGTAACTGGGTAAATGCTCAGGAAGTTCAGAATGACAATTACGATCAATCCATAGAAGAGATGAAAAAGAAAGGATTATTTAAATGAGTGGAAAAATTGGGATTGTAACTGTTTTATATAAAAGTGAAAGCGTATTGCCGGAATTTTTTGAATCTATAGAGAAACAAACATATAAAAATTTCATTCTATATATTATCGACAACAAATCACCGGACAATTCATTGGCTCTTTCGGAAAAATTCAAGATTATAAGTTCTTTTGAAACTGTAGTTATTGCTAACGATGATAATTATGGAGTTGCTAAAGGGAATAATATTGGAATTAAACAAGCTTTAGTCGATGATTGTGATTATATTTTATTGTCGAATAATGATGTTACATTTGAAAAGAATACTGTTTGGGATTTGTTAGAAAATTTAGTATCTACAAATGCTGATATGGCTGTTCCAAAGATATATTATAGAGATACAAAACTAATATGGTTTGCGGAGGGCAAGTTTTTGAAATTTAATGGACAAAACATCCATGTCGGATATTTGGAAAATGATAATGGGAAATTTGACAAAAAGAAAATAATTGAAACTGCACCAACCTGCTTTATGTTAATTCAAAAAGATGTTTTCAAGTGTATCGGTTTGATGGATGAAAAATATTTTGTTTATTGGGATGATACAGACTTCATTTATAGATCAAAAAAGATTGGTAAAACATTATGGTATTTTCCTAAAGTTACTATAAACCATTGGGAAGGGACTTCAACCGGAGTTAAAAGTGATTTTTCAATTTACTATTTGTTCAGAAACTTTGTGTATTTTACTTTAAAAAACCGTAACTTTATATATGCCATATATGTTCTATGTATAAATTGTTTATTTCATTTAACGAATAATTTAGTTCGTTGGAAATTCAGTCGTTGGAAAATTGGATTCTATGCGTATATTGACGGATTTAAACTATTCATGAATAAAGATAATTTTTTGTAATATCTTTGATAATATATGATATTTTATTTGATAAATTTAATAAGTCAATCATAAATAAATGCAATATTCATTCCCTTACATAATCCATATTTTCTTCATATTGAGCTTAGCAAGTATTCAACTTGGACTACCCTTAGAAGAAAAAACAAGAAAATTCTTCAATTTTATAGGAGTTATTTCTTATGTTTTATTTTATGGATTTAGAGGTTTTATAGCAACTGATTGGATAATCTATTATGAATTTTTCAAAAATATACATATATCTGATATTCTAACTTTTAAAGACACTGGATTTGAAAGTGGTTTTATATTATATACTCAAATTATTAAAACATTTTCTGAGAGCTATATAGTATTTCAACTTATTAATACGCTAACAAACATTTTTCTACTTCATCTTTTCTTTAAAAAATACTTGCCAATAAAATATTATTTATTTGGATTAGCCGTTTTCTTGGTATTCTTCGGTAGTGGTCTTGAAATTAATTTATTGCGAAATTTCAAGGCAATTCTAATATTTCTTTTAGCTTTACCATTCATTGAGAATCGTAAACCAGTTAAATATTTTTCAATAATTTTTATTGCAATACTATTCCATTGGAGTAGTATTGTTTATTTACCATTATATTTTTTCCTTCACAAAAAGATATCAATAAAAATATTTCTTTTTATATTTATATCTGGAAGTGTTATTTACATCCTTCAAATAGAATATATAACTCCTTTAATTAAGATGTTTTCAACACTACTTCCTAGTGAAATGTCACAAAAAGTTTTAGCATATTTAAATACCAACATGTATGCGAAATCATACGGATTGACTGTTGGCTTTTTTGAACGAACATTTACAACATTATTAATTCTCTTTTATTACAAAAAGATTTCCTCTAATAAAACAAATATTCTATTTATAAATAGTTTCTTAATTTTCATTGCTTTATTTCTATTTTGTTCAGAAACTTCGATAATATTAAAAAGAGTAACTATCAATTTCGCCTTCTCTTATTGGATACTTATACCTATTATTATACAACAAGTTGAGAAGAATTTTAAACCAATAATTGCATTGTTTTTTGCATTGTTTTTTATGCTAAAAATGCATTTAATGATGAATAATATTCTATATGATTATGATTCATTCTTATTTGGAAATTCAAAATCTTATAATGAAAGATATGAGATATACAATAAAGAATTAAAGAATCTAAAAAAGATATTTTAAGACGCTATGAAAATCTTATTTGATCATCAGATATTTTCATATCAAAAATATGGTGGAGTTTCCAAATATTTTTGCGAAATGATTTCCGAACTACCAAAAGGTAGCTGGTCAACTAGTTGCAAATTTTCCAATAATGAATATGTCAAACAAAAACAACTATTTGAAGTTCAACCTTTTTTTCCAAATAAATGGTTTAGAGGACAAGGAAAGATTATGAATGAATTGAATAAACCATATTCAATTTATTGTATAAAAAATAAGCCATTCGATGTTTTTCATCAGACACACTTTGAAACATATTGTTTAAAGGCACTTAAGCACAAGCCAATGGTAACAACTTTTCATGATATGAATTTTGCAAACTACAACAAAGATGAACGTATGGTATTTCTCCAAAAGAAATCAATAGAAAGAGCTGACAAAATAATTGCAGTTAGTTGTAATACAAGAGATGATTTAGTGAATAAGTGGGGTATTAATCAAAACAAAATAGAAGTTATTTATCACGGGGCAGATAAATTAATGACAGATATTCCTTTAGAAAGAATATATGATTTCCCATACTTGTTATATGTTGGTACACGTTTTGAATTTAAAAATTTTCAGCGTTTTTACAAAGTATTTTTAAGACTAAATCATATCTATTCTGATCTTAGATTGGTATGTACAAATCTTCCATTTTCTGACAAAGAAAACAAACAATTTACTGCCGATAAGATAATTGACAAAATCAAACATATTTCAGCAACTGAGTTGCAATTATCTATGTTATATAGAGATGCAGAGGCATTTGTTTACCCATCAGTTTACGAAGGATTTGGAATGCCATTGTTAGAAGCAATGCTCTATCAATGTCCAATTGCACTATCCAATACAAGTAGCTTTCCTGAAATAGCTCAAGATGCAGGATCTTATTTTGATCCATACAATGAAGATGAGATGTTTTATGCTATTAAAAAGTTGTTAGAAAATTCAGAATTAAAAAAAACTATTATCAAAAATGGAAATGCGCGGGTATCTCAATTCTCTTGGGAAAAAACCGCAAAACAACATTTCTCAGTTTATCAATCACTAATATAATAAATGAACTCTATTTGCATTGCTACATATAATGGTGAAAAATATATCCGCGAGCAATTACTTTCAATTTTAGGCCAAATAACTCCCATTGATGAAGTTATTATTTCGGATGATGGTTCTACTGATGCAACTCTAAAAGTTATCGCAGATATTAATGATAGCAGAATTAAGGTTTACAAAGCTGGTTACAGGAATTTCAAAAAAAATTTCGAAAATGCTTTGAATCACGCATCAGGTGAATATATTTTTCTGTCAGATCAAGATGATATTTGGCTTCCAAATAAGTATACTCGTTGTTTGGAACTTTTGAATAGTTACGATCTGGTTGTAACCGATTCAATTGTAGTAAATGAAGAATTAAAGGAGATTATTCCTTCTTTCTTTCGTTATTATAAATCCGGCAAAGGAGTATTAAAAAATATCTTTAATAATACTTATTTTGGAGCATGCATGGCTTTTAAACGGAAAATTCTTGTTAATGCATTACCTTTGCCTCTTACGAAAGAAATAGGTCACGATGTTTGGTTAGGATTAGTTGCAGAAATGATTGGTTCTGTTTATTTCCTTGAAGAACCATATTTACTATATCGCCGACATTCAAATGCATTGACTAATATTTCAACTAATTTATCAAACAGAAGTAATAGAAAATTATATATTAAGCTTATGAGTCGCTTTATAGTATTTTACAAAGTTTTTCATTTTTACATTAAAAATCATGATTAAGGAATTAGTATCAATAATTACTCCTTTATATAATGGAGAACGGTTTGTTTCACAAACGATAGAATGTGTTTTAGCTCAAACCTACACTAACTGGGAGATGATCATTGTAAACGATGGTTCTAAAGACAATAGCGAAGTTATTGTAAAAGAGTACGTTAATAAAGACAACCGGATAAAGTTATTTTCACAACCCAATGCTGGTTCTGCAGCTGCCAGAAATAATGGCATTAGAAGAGCTGCTGGACAATATATTGCTTTGTTCGATGCTGATGATTTATGGGAACCTTGTTTCTTAGAATCGCAAATAGAGTTATTGAAAGAAAAAAATGCATTTTTAGTTTATGGAGCACATAAACGTATAGATGAAAATAATAAGGAATGTTTGAAACCCTATTTTCCGCCAAAAAAAGTAACATATAAAGATATATTAAAGACATGTTCAATAAGTTGCCTGACAGGTTTATATGATATTTCAAAATTTGGTAAGGTTTATCTTAATGAAGAATTTAAAAGTTTACGGGATGACCATATCTATTGGTTGGATATATTAAAGAAGACTGGAGTTGCTTATGGAAATCAACAAATAATAGGTTCGTATCGTATGTTAGGTGCATCGGTTTCGCGTAATAAGAAGAAAGTAATTATTCCTCAGTTTAAGGTGTACTATAATTGTGAAAAATTAGGTTTAATACGAAGCATATACTACCTTACAAATTGGGCATTTAATGGATATATCAAATATAGAAAATAGAATTATTATGAAATTAGATAAATATGACTATTTGATTGTTGGGAGTGGTTTATTTGGTGCAGTATTTGCACAACAAGTTATGTCACGTGGAAAAACATGTCTTGTTATTGACAAACGTCCTCAAGTAGGTGGGAATGTTTATTGTGAACAAATAGAAGGAATAAATGTGCAAATTTATGGTGCTCATATTTTTCATACATCTGATATTGAAGTATGGAATTACGTTAATGAGTTTGTGCGTTTTAATCGATATACCAATAGCCCACTGGCGAGGTATGCTGATGAATTGTATAATATGCCTTTTAACATGAATACTTTCTACCAATTATGGAAAGTAAAAACACCTGATGAGGCTAAATTAAAAATTGACGAACAACGAGCCAAGTATGCACATATTCAACCACAGAATTTGGAAGAACAAGCCTTAAAATTAGTAGGTGATGATATTTATGAAAAATTAATAAAAGGCTATACGGAAAAACAATGGGGATGCAGTTGCACTGAAATTCCAAGTTTTATTATTAAACGGATACCCATAAGATTTACCTATGACAATAATTATTTCAACGACCCATTTCAGGGCATTCCAATAGGAGGATATAATACTTTAATAGATAAACTTTTAAGTGGTGCCGAGATTATGTTAAATACTGATTTTTTAGAGAATCGAAGCAACCTTGAAAAAAGAGCAACCACTATAATATATTCGGGTATGTTGGATGCTTATTTTAATTATTGTTTTGGTAATTTAGAGTTCAGAAGTTTGAAATTTGAAACAACTGTATTAAATACTGATAATTATCAGGGGAATGCAGTTGTCAATTATACGAAAGTTGATATTCCTTATACTCGTATAATTGAACACAAACACTTTGAATTTGGAACTCAAGAAAAAACTGTAATTACCAAAGAATTTCCTACAGAATGGAAAAGGGATTTAGAAGCTTATTACCCTTTTAACAATGAGCAGAATGAACAATTGGCTGACAAATATCGAAAGTTAGCTGAGCAAGAAAAAAACGTAATTTTTGGTGGTAGATTAGCTGATTACAAATATTACGACATGGATAAAGTGATACGTTTAGCTTTAGATAAAGCTAGAATAGAACTTAACTCTAAATAATCTCATGATAAACGTTTCAATTGTTCTTTATAATCATTCATTATCGGAAATTAAACCTTTAGTTGAAACATTACGGAAATCAGAATTGGTTTCCGCAATTTTTTTGATAGATAACTCTCCAAAGCGAAATAACGAATTTGAGCAACTTACAGTAGATTATATATTTAATAGTAAAAATCTGGGTTATGGAACTGCCCATAACATTGCCATTCAAAAAACTATTAAACAGAACATTCCTTATCATTTGGTGGTAAATCCTGATATTTCATTTGATGTTACTATTTTGGCCAAAATATTGCATTTTATGGATTCCAATCCAGAAATCGGACATTTAATGCCAAAAGTTTTTTATCCAAACGATGAAATTCAATTTCTTTGTAAATTACTCCCATCACCTTTCGATTTGATTTTCAGAAGATTTCTCCCTGAAGGATGGACAAGAAAGAGAATGGAAGAATTTGAACTTAGGAACTTAGGCTATAATAAAATAATGGATGTTCCGTATCTGTCAGGTTGTTTTATGTTTTTACGTTCTGAGGCTCTTAAAAAAGTAGGATTGTTTGATGAACGTTTTTTTATGTATCCCGAAGATATTGATTTAACACGTCGTATTCACAGAGAATACAGAACTGTATATTTTCCTGATGTTAGCATAATTCATCACCACGCACGTGATTCCTACGTAAATATGAAAATGTTATGGATTCACACTTTAAACATGATTCGATATTTCAACAAATGGGGCTGGTTTTTTGATAGTGAACGAAAAAAAATCAACAAAAATACGCTTAATCAATTTAATTAATGGTAAATTTGCATATCAAACCATTATTTATACGAATATGAATTTCAGCATTCTTCAAATTGCAAGTGCCTTCATGGTACTCTTTGCTATTATCGACATTCTGGGTTCAATTCCCATTATTCTGAATATCAAACAAAAAGGTGATATTGTTCATTCTTTACGAGCCAGTCTTGTGGCACTAATTATCCTGATTGGTTTTTTGTTTGGAGGTGAGGGAGTTTTAAGACTTTTCAATGTTGATATTCAATCATTTGCAGTGGCCGGGGCATTGGTTATTTTTATTTTCGCTTTGGAAATGATTTTGGATGTGGAAATTTTCAGAAATAAAGGACCGAAAGGTGGTTCAACTATAATACCTATTGCATTTCCATTAATTGCTGGTCCGGGCTCGTTTACTACTCTTCTTTCACTACGCGCTGAGTATGCCACTGAAAACATCATTATTGCACTGATTCTGAATATGATATTTGTATTTATCGTTTTAAAATCTACTTCTAAAATTGAAAAGATAATTGGAGAGGGTGGGATTTATATACTTCGGAAATTTTTTGGAATTATTCTGTTGGCTATTGCTGTAAAACTCTTTACAACCAATATAGGTACATTATTGTGATTTCGAATCAAAAATGGTAGTTGATGAAATTCTACTTTCTATAAATGGATAAAACGGATCATACTGACCATCCGAATTCGGTCAAAAGAAACCATATTTTGGGATATTTTTTTTAAAATGTTCTGACAATACGGCAGATACTGACCATTTTTTCAATCAAAGGATAATACATTTTGTATTTTTAGATTTCAGGAAGAAAGAAAAGTAGGCTAATTATTTTTAGTTGGCGTATCGGGCTTCGGTATTTCGGAGCATGTTGACCACTTTTCTCTCTCAGAATTTACTTTTGCAGAAGCGTTTGCTGCCCGGCTTTTCAAGAATACGGAGCATGTTGCCCACTTTTATCCTCGATTACCTTAGGTTTTGATTTCTTTTGCAGCCATTACTAACTAACACAATCGGTTATGGCAGGAAAAACAAGACCTATGAGTCAAATTAAACAAATATTACAGTTACACAAGCAGGGCATGACGTTAAATACTATTGCTCGAACGCTTGGTATCAGTCGCAACACTGTGAAGTCTTATCTTCATAAATTGTCGTTGCAAAAGATTGATATTGATACGCTTCTGAAGTTGGATGATCCAATTTTAGAGCTTCGTTTTCATGCCGGTAACCCGGCCTATTTAGATGGACGGTTTGAGTACTTCAAGTCTCGACTGGCATATTATGAGAGCGAGTTGAAGCGCAAGCACGTAACCTTTGTTGTAACATCCATTTTCTCAATGATTACTAACTTTCTGGGTCGTTCGTTTTTTGATAAATATCCTATCCTTTTACTCTTAACCGGAATAGGTTACAGCCTCTTTTTGTTTGTTTTAGGTTATTTGGGCTATATGCAGAATCATACAGTTGCAATGCTTGAGGAAGATACATCTATTTCGGAGGAAAATCAAACTACAGAAGCTCCCACCAACAGGAAAATCAAATCTCAACTTCAAAAACTATTTGAAAAGGAGAAAATTTACACGAATAAAGAGTTGAAAATTTCGGACATCGCTACAAAACTACATAGCAACCGTACCTTTCTTTCCACTTTTATCAACGCCGAATACGGATGCTCGTTCAACACTTTTGTAAACCAATACAGGGTAGAAGAGGCAAAAAAACTCTTGACAAGTGACGAAAATAGCAGCTTTTCGCTCGATTACATTACAGCGCAGGTTGGTTTTGGTTCGCTACATTCATTTATTAGAGTTTTCAAAGACATTACAAATTCTACCCCGGGTCGGTTCAGAGAACAAACCCAAACCAACCAAAATGATAAGATGGAGTGATTTTTACTACAAACTAACCCCCTATTTAACTATTTCCCCTAAAATATGTACGTTTTGTACATAGTCCGAACGATTTGTACATTCCTTTTTAGTTTCATAAACCTATCTTTGCAACTGTGTTTTAGAATAAAAGAGTAAAGTGAACGCATAGCTCGTACTAAAAATACAATTTCGTTTCATAGTCGTGTTTTTTTGGGATTCTGTTTGGATGTCATGGAGAGGTCGTGAGATCTCTTTATGATAAATCAATTAAAAAGTTACAGATTCAGAATGTTGTGAGAGGCAATAAAAGACAAAATCATCACGAATTACGCCAGAGAAGTCAGAAATTTCTGCTGATTTATTAAAAATCAGTACTACTACCTGATAAACTACTACTAATGCATGATGAACAAGTGGTTGTTCGCAACAAACTACTACTAATGCGTGATAAACAAGTGGTTGTTTCCGATAAACTACCACTATTACATGATAAATAAGTGGTAGTTCGCAATAAACTACTGCTAATGCGTGATAAATAAGTGGTAGTTCGCGATAAACTACCACAAATATGCGATAAACCAGTGGTTGTTTGCGATAAACTACCACTGATTTGTAGTAAATAACCGGTAGTTTTTAATGAATAACTACTAATAAATGATGAGATACAACTTGTAAATTACAGATTACTAGTATTTTAGTTATTATGCCTGATTATGACTAATAAAGAATTCTATGATTATCTGCAACATGTGGGCTATATCCCGAAGGGATAAAATTTCAATAACCCCGTACAAGTGTAGCGAAGGGAAACGCAGTGCGGGGAGTTGATACTATCGAATAAAACGACCCCGAAGTGGGTCGAACAATCCGAAAATTATTCAATCCGCCAGCTGGCGGAGTTGTAGTGGTGTTGGTTCATTTAACCCGCACTTCGTACGGGGTTATTAAAATTCAACGCCTTCGGCGTAAACTATTGAATAACTCTCTAATTTGGATTTTCTTAAATTGAAGTCGTCTTGACTTTTTAGAAACAATATAATTTCGCTCCTATGGAGCTTTATAAAATACCGATTACCTATTCACTACCATAATACTGCTTCTCCGAAGCTTAAGAAATGCTCCTTTAGGAGCTATATTATGGTAGAATTTATTAATTTTTGGCAATAAAAAGCTCCATAGGAGCGACATTATAAAAAGTCAAGACGGATTCATTGAATTAAACTATTAAAAGCAGATAATTCTACTTTACCAAATTAAACTTTTCGATAATATCTGTCGATATCTGCTTGCCTTTTGCGATGTCTATTTCGGATATGTTCCATACATAAATCGACTTCTTTTTGAGAGCAAAATGTTATTGCAATGACTAATAATCTGGCATCTCTAACACTTAACAGTGGAATTTCTTGTTGCTGTTCGAGCTTTATATTCAGGATATATAAACTTACCATGAGAACTAATGCCATATGGTGTTGCCATGATAACCAACCGGTTACCTGATAACCGGACATTCCCAATTCGTTCTTGCAATCATCAAAACACCGTTCTACCCAGTATCGACTACATTGAAAATAAGCCCATTCTTTATTCGTGTATTGTTCTATATCTCCATTACTCAATGAGAATTTAGTTTTTTCTGATACAGTGATAACTAATGTTCTTTTACGTGCTTTTTCTTCTTTTCCATCCCAATGCCAAACAGTTACAGTATGAACTTTTGAGACCTTCCAACCTTTAGCTGTTTGCCTTACCTCTTCTGTTGTATAATCCTTATCTCTAAGGTGGGGTGTAAAAAATTAACTACATATATTCAAAATCTTCGTTCCTAAATTAGACAGATTAATAGAACGCAGATTTTCGCAGATTTAGCGGATTAAAAAACGGATAAGAAAAAATGCAAGCATTTTTGATTTTGCGCTAAAATCAATCCCGATTTATTCGGGATTTAAAATCCGTCGTAAATAAGAAAATCCGTCTTATCAGCTTTATCAGCGAAATCCGCGTCCTATTCTTTATTCATCTAGTTGAATTAGAATATCATTTGCAATAAATTAGGAACGAAGATATTTTTCTAATGAAATGCTGATTTTTTACACCCCATCTCTAAGGGTTTTAATGTAGTTATGCAGCTGTATGGGCTGTATGTTCGGTTGTATATTTGTCGGCATTCTGCCTTTATTACCTTTACGTTCAGGTATCGAAAATGTAGGTTCTGATAGAAAAACCGTTTCATCCTTATGTACATCTAAAACATAAAAAAGATTCAACTCATCCAATGCCCTTGTTAGTTCCGCATTATGTCCATAAAGTCCGTCACCTGCTATAAAATCAAAATCAGTACCTGCCTCAACGGCACGTTTTATTAGCTTTAAAGCTAATTCAGGCTTGGTTTCAAACTTCTGTTCTTCAATCGGTATGCCTGCTGCATCACAACGGTCTTTATCTTTTGTCCAATCTTCAGGAATGAAAAGTTCAGTACCAACCAATGTACAAAACTTACCATTGGCCAGTGAGGTATGCACCGCAACCTGGCAATTATCAACTTTACCTGCCACTCCTGCGTATTGACGAGCTACCCCAACAGATTTTGAACCCTTCTTTAAATGAGAAGTTTCATCAACCACAAGACCAGTTGGAAAACCACTTCTCTTTTTTTGTTCCCGCAACAGTTTATCTGTTTGTTTTTGGGTTGTATTGTTTACTTCTGTTGCACTCCAATTGCTTGAAGACAAGAAATGTATGTACCGTTTATAGTCTGAATCTTCTACTTTTTCTGTCATTCGTTCCATGCTCTCTTGTCCTTTTTCACAGTGTAGCAGCCCTGCAACATATTCACCAGCAGTATGCGTACTATCCATTCTGTACACCTTAAATAACCCTGAATATACACTGTATATCAGCGTATTAATGCATAAGATACTCGTTTTGCTGAATCTGATTTGTGAAAAGAATTTTTTTTTCTCTGCTCGTTTTGGCTTCATTGTCAAAATAATCAGAGGTAATTAATAATGACATAAAGATACTAATAATCAGATAAATAACCAAATATATTGAAACGTTTTTATTTTAGTAAAGTAGAAGTAATAACTTTATTTAATGAGAAATGTTTTGCAACTTTGCGTCATGTATTTTAAAGCTACTTAACGCCACAACCCCAATACAAATTCAGAGAAATTTATCTCCGATAAATCGTATTCTACCATTGTAAAACCGACGCTTAACTATTTAAAATTACTAAGCTAATTTATTGTTTCATAATTTCCTGTTGGTGGCGTACCGATTCTTCATGAATCGCAATCAATACTTCTTTCATAAATTCTGCATCCATTCCCATCTTTTCGGCTTGTGAAATTCGGTTTTTTAGAATTTCATCATAACGTTGTTCCTGCAGAATAGGCATGTTGTGTTCTTTCTTATAGGTGCCGATTTCTTCGGAAACACGCATACGACGTGCCAACAATTCTAGTAAATTATTGTCGAGTTCATCAATCTGACGACGAAGTGATGTCAGGTTTTCTGTCGATTGTGTTGTATCGCGAATAACCAGCGTGCTCAGAATCAAATCCAATACTTCAGGTGTAACCTGCTGAGCTGCATCACTCCATGCTTTTTCTGGATTGCAATGCGATTCAATAATCAGACCATCAAAATTCAAATCCATTGCTTGCTGACAAAGTGGTGCAATCAGTTCACGCTTTCCACCAATATGGCTTGGATCGCAAATAATAGGTAAATTTGGGATCTGACGTTTAAGTTCGATTGGAATATGCCATTGCGGTAAATTGCGATAAATCTTTTTATCGTAAGTACTGAAACCACGATGAATAGCTGCTATACGACGGATTCCTGCGTTGTGAATACGTTGAATAGCACCAATCCACAAATCCAAATCTGGGTTTACCGGATTTTTTACAAAAACAGGAATATCAACACCTTCCAGTGCATCGGCAATTTCCTGAACAGCAAAAGGATTTGCTGATGTTCGTGCTCCAACCCACAGAATATCGACACCGTGTGCCAGACATTCGCGAACGTGAACAGCTGTAGCAACCTCGACAGCTGTGTACATGCCCAACTCGTTGTGTACACGTCTTAGCCATGGTAATCCGGCAGCTCCGATTCCTTCAAAGCCACCTGGTTTGGTTCGTGGTTTCCATATTCCGGCACGGAAAATTTTCACGCCACGTGCATGAAGCCTGCGGGCAGTTTCCATAACTTGTTCTTCGGTTTCCGCACTACATGGACCGGCTATGATGAGTGGACGTTTTGCGTCAACTCCGGGTAGTAAAATTGATTGTAAATCCATAATTCTGAAGCCCCTAAATCCCCCGTTAGGGGACTTTTTAGGCAGATTATTAAGTTTTTAATTTATGATAAAATAATTAAGCTCTCTATTCCCCCTTCGGGGGTTAGGGGGCTTATTTTTTTTTTAATACCTTTATTCTCTCCAATGCTTCTCCCAACATCTTGTCATTTGCACAAAGTGAAATGCGAATATAACGGTTTCCTTTGTCACCAAAAATAAATCCGGGAGTTATAAATACCTTGGAGTCGTAAAGCACTTTGTCAGCGAGTTCGCCGCTATCAGCGTATGTTGCCGGAATTTTTCCCCAAAGGAACATTCCCACCTGAGTTTCGTCGAACTTGCAGCCTAGAGTTTTCATAATTTCTTCAGCTAAATGACGACGATTGCGATACAAATCAATGTTCATTTCGCGATGCCAAGCCTCTGAATTGTTGAGTGCAGCAATGGCTGCCACCTGCATAGGCTTAAACTGTCCGCTGTCGATATTACTTTTTACTTTGAGCACCCATTCCACAAATTGTGCATTCGAAGCCAACATTCCCATACGCCAGCCCGGCATATTGTGCGACTTGCTCATCGAATTCAGCTCAATGCAAATGTCTTTTGCACCTTCCACCTGAAGGATGCTGAGTCGGTTGTCGTTCAGGATAAAGCTATACGGATTGTCGTTGCAAATCACGATGCTGTGTTTCTTTCCGAAAGCCACCAGTTTTTCAAACAATTCAGGCGTGGCACTTGCACCGGTTGGCATATTCGGATAGTTTACCCACATTAATTTAACGCCTGACAAGTCCATTTGTTCAAGTGCAGCGAAATCAGGTTGCCAGTTATTCGCTTCGTCTAAATCGTATGTTAGCACATTAGCCTGAACCAGATTACTAACCGAGGAATAGGTTGGATAGCCCGGATTTGGAACCAATACCCCATCACCCGGATTCAGAAATGCCAGCGAAATATGCAGAATGCCTTCTTTCGAACCTATCAGCGGTTGAATTTCGTTAGCTGGATTCAGTTCCACACCGAACCATTTTTTATACCAGTTGGCAAAGGCTTTGCGCAGTTCAGGAATGCCCACGTATGGCATATAACCGTGTGCATTTGGTTCGGCAGCCGATTTGGATAAGGCTTCAACTGTTTCTTTTGATGGCGGAAGGTCGGGACTTCCAACGCCAAGGCTGATAACATTCATACCTTTGGCATTCATCTCCGCCACTTCTTTCAGTTTCTTTGAAAAATAGTATTCTGATACTGAATTTAATCTCTCTGCAGGTTTGATATTCATTTTGTTCTTATTTTCTGTTTACTGCTTGCTATTTACTGCTTACCGCTTACCGCTAATTTACTCCCCCGGTGTTATTCCTTCCGGATATTCGCCCAGCGTTTTTAATTCGTTGATTAGCGGCCTGATAGCTACCAATGATTGTTTGTAGCGTTCCAAATCGTCGAATTTAAAATCGACATAGAACTGATATTCCCATTCACGACCAATAATCGGTAAAGATTGAATTTTGGTCAGATTAATACCATAGAAAGAGAATACCGACAGCACTTTCGAAAGACTACCTTCGGAGTGTGGCAAGGTAAAAACAACTGATGCTTTGTTGATGGTATCATCTTTCTGTATTTCTTCCACCACCCACGGATTTCCAAAAATTAGAAATCTTGTAAAGTTGCGTTTATTGGTTTCAATGCCTCGTGCCAGAATGTTCAACCCATAAATTTCGGCAGCACGTTCGCTGCAAATAGCTGCATTTCCAATCAAATTATGTTGTTGAATATCGCGGGCAGCGAGAGCAGTATCTTCATGTTCCACGACTTTCACACCCGGCAAAGTTCCCAGAAAATCACCGCATTGCATCAATGCAATTGGGTGTGACTGAACTTCCTTTATGTCATGAATGGATTGTCCGGGTAATGCAGCCAAACAATGAGATATCCGCAGTTTGAACTCACCGGCTATAGGCAGTTTGTGTTCTTTCAGCAATTCGTAGTTTGGAAGTAAACTTCCGGCAATTGTATTTTCAATGGCCATGATGCCTACCACAATCGAATCTTTCTTAATTGCCGAAAATATATCCCTGAAAGTAATGCAGGGAATGATTTCAACTTCTTCAGCTTTGAAAAAATTCTCAGCTGCAATGCCGTGATATGCACCTAATCCTCCTTGAATAGCTACTCGTTTCATACTAATTTATAGTTGGTAGTAAATAGTTTATAGTTATAAAAAAATCCTGCTCGTTGTAGAGCAGGATTTTCATGTATTTTCTATTGATTATAGTTTTGTTTTTTACATAAAGGCTATCCTGCTCTCACCTACTAAAGTAAAAGTAAAAATAAAAATATGTAAAAAATCGACTTGCCATTATATATGTCTTTGTTTTGATTATGCAAAAGTAACATTTTATGCTAACTTAAACCATATTTAGACTCAAAAAGTTCAGTTTTATTTCGTATTTTTAATAAAATAGATTCAAAAATGAATATTAAATGAATTTTATTACTTTATTGTACAACGTTTCTCTTTCTTTTATCAAAAATCAGAAAAATAGAAATTTGAATTCCAGTTGTCAGGAAAGTTTCCAATAAATACAGACAATCCTTTATTTTGAATACAAGAGTTTCGCTTTGAAAAATCAGTAAAAATATGGCTTAAAACCATGAAATAGAATTAAAATAATATTCCGCTTTTAGCTGACAACAATGATTTTGATTTTTAAATTATTAATTAAAAGACCGGTTTCATTCCCAAATTCCACATCACAAACGACCACATATCGGCTTGTGCATCAATCACTTTTCCAACTGGTTTGCCCGCTCCATGTCCGGCTTTGGAGTCAATGCGAATTAATGCCGGCTTTGTTCCTCCCTTATTTTCCTGCAAGGTGGCTGCAAATTTAAACGAATGTGCCGGCACTACACGGTCATCGTGATCGCCGGTCATAACAAGCGTGGCAGGATATTTTACACCAGGTTTTATATTGTGAAGCGGCGAATATCCTTTCAGGTATTCAAACATCTCCTTGCTTTCAGCACTGTTTCCGTAATCGCTCGTCCACGACCAGCCAATGGTAAACAAATGATACCGCAACATATCGAGCACACCCACTTCGGGAACAGCTACTGCATATAAATCGGGACGTTGAGTCATGCACGCACCAACCAGTAAACCACCGTTAGAGCCGCCATCAATAGCCAGTTTGGAAGAATTGCTGTATCCTTTAGCAATGAGGTATTCAGCTGCCGCGATAAAATCGTCGAATACATTTTGCTTTTTCAGTTTAGTTCCGGCTAAATGCCACGCTTCACCATATTCGCCACCACCGCGGATATTGGCTACACAATAAATACCTCCATTTTCGAGAAACGGAACACGGGCAATGCTGAAAGTTGGATTCAGACTGATATTGAAACCACCGTAACCGTAAAGCATCAGTGGATTTTTTCCATCTTTCTTCATGCCTTTTTTATAAATAATTGACATGGGTACTTTTGTACCATCTTTGCTGGTATAGAAAACCTGCTCCGAAACATAATCTGCCGGATTGAACAACGCTCCTGATTTTCTAAATACTTCTGTTTTATTTTTAGCAACATCAAAGCGATAGATAGTGGGTGGATAAGTGTACGATGTAAACACATAAAATGCTTCGTTATCGTCTTTATCGCCCGAAAAACTGCTCAGCGAGCCAATTGCAGGCAATTTAACCTCATACAGTTTCTTTCCGGTCAAATCAAAACAGTATGCATGATTGCTGGCATCTTTCATATATTCTGCCAAAATTTTACCGCCGATAATCGTAGTGCTTTCCAGCACATTAGCCATTTCGGGAATTATCTCTTTCCAGTTTTCGCGCAAAGGTTTTTGGGGGTCAATTTCCATCAATCTGTTTTTCGGAGCTTTCCAGTTGGTCAATATATACAATTTGCAATTCACATGGTCAACAACCGAATAATCGTTATCAAAACCGGGTGCAAGTTCTGTAAAATCCGATTCAGATTTGCTCAAATCTTTCATCAACAAACCGTTTCCACTGGTGGTTTCGGCTATTGAAATAAATAAAAATTGTTCATCGTCTGTCAGGCTGGCATAACATTCCCGCAAGGGGTGCTGTTTGTCTTCGTAAATCAGTTTATCCTGGCTTTGCTCCTGCCCCACGGTATGAAAATAAACTTTTTCGTATTCATTTTTCACCGAATACTCTTTTCCTGCTTCAGGTGCATCATACGCACTGTAGTAAAATCCGTTTCCCTGCCAGGAGATTTCGGAGGACTTTGACCATTTGATATGATCGGACAATAACTGCTTCGAAGCAACATCCATCACAAAAATCTCGTTCCAGTCGGAACCACTACAGGCAATGGAATAACCCAAATATTTTCCATCCTTCGAAAAGGCAAAGTGTGACAAAGCAGCTGTTCCGTCAGCAGAAAGCGTATTTGGATCAAGTAAAATTTCAGGTTCAGCCTGAAGCGTTTTCAATCGGTAAAGTACACTCTGATTTTGCAGTCCATTATTTTTCAGAAAGAAATACTGGCCATTCTTTTTGAAGGGTGAGTCATATTTGGGGTAATTCATCAGAGTTGTCATACGTTTTTTCAAGTCATTTCTGAAAGGAATCTGAGCCAGATAGTCATTTGTAACCTTGTTTTGCGCCTTCACCCAGGCTGATGTGGCTTTGGAAGTATCATTCTCCAGCCAGCGGTAAGGTTCATCTACTTTTACACCAAAATAAGTGTCAACAACATTTTCTTTTGCTGTTTTAGGATAAGTAATTTGTGAATCGCAGTAATTGGAAAGTGAAATCATGCTGAGAAAAATTGAAATAATACGTTTCATATAATTATGTATTTAAGTATTATGTAACCCGAGTTCTTTTGCCACTTGCATCATATATGCTTTGGCAGCTTCATATTCGTTTTGAATAATACCATCCAAAATGGCATCCTTTATTCGCATTTTTATATCGCCTACAATAGCTGATGCAGGCAGATTGAAGGTTTCCATAATTTCCTGCCCGCTGACAGGTGGCTGAAAATTACGGACGCGGTCTTTTTCTTCAATTTCTTTTAGTTTCTGACGAACCAACTGAAAATTGGAACGAAATTTCTTCACTTTTTCGGGATTTTTCGACGTTATATCAGCTTCGCACAGTTGCATCAGATCATCAATATCGTCACCTGCCTCGAACAACAAACGACGAATGGCCGAATCGGTAATTTCTTCTTCGCTCAGGGCAATGGGACGCATGTGAAGTGTTACCATTTTCTGCACATACTTCATCTTCTCATTGGTAGGCAATTTCATTCTGCGGAAAATTTCCGGAATCATTTTTTCACCAATGAAATTATGGTTGTAGAATGTCCAGCCCAATCGTGCATCGAATTTCTTAGTACGCGGTTTGCCAATATCGTGGAGCAATGCAGCCCAGCGAAGCCACAGATTATCTGTGTGTGCGCATAAATTATCCAGCACAGCCAGCGTATGATAAAAATTGTCCTTATGCCCTACTCCATCTTTAGTTTCAGCACCTTTCAATGCCAATACTTCAGGGAAAATCAACTCCAGTAAACCGGTTTTTTCAAGCAAAATAAATCCAACCGACGGTTTACGCGACATCATAATTTTATTCAGTTCATCGGCAATTCGCTCTTTGGAAATAATTTCAATACGGTCTTTATTTCGTGCAATGGCGTCAAAAGTATCGGTTTCGAGGAAAAAACCAAGCTGCGCTGAAAAGCGTATACCGCGCATCATGCGCAAGGGGTCATCTGAGAATGTGATATCGGGATTTAACGGTGTGCGGATAACAAAATTCTGCAGGTCATTCAGTCCTCCAAAAGGATCAACCAACTCACCAAAACGATCCTTATTCAGGCAGATTGCCAATGCATTAATGGTAAAATCACGTCGGTTCTGGTCATCTTCCAGTGTTCCATCTTCCACAATCGGATTGCGGGAATCATGTTGATACGACTCACGACGCGCACCTACAAACTCAACTTCCAGCTCATTTAATTTCACCTGCGCCGTACCATAGGTTTTGAAAACAGTCAGTTTTGCACGCTTTCCTACTTTGTCAGATACAAGCTGAGCCAGCTCAATACCGCTTCCCAACACCACCACATCAATATCTTTTGATGGACGCTTCAGAAAAATATCGCGTACATAACCACCTATAACGTAACATTCCTGCTGCAATTCATCAGCGGCTTCCGAAATTATTGTAAATATCTTATCCTTTAAATGCTCCTTCATTTTTAATCATCCTGAATTAACGAACAAAAGTACTTGAATTTATTTAAACAACCATAAGCTGAAATGTTTCATTTCTTATCAAAATAAATCTCCCGCAAATTCTGCAAATAAACACAAACTTTAAAATCTGTATGTATCGGCGGAATTTGCGGGAGAAAATGAAGTAATAAATTTGTTTATTTTTTCTCTACAGGTTTTGCTTTCTTAGTTTTCAATTTTGCCACCTCATTCTCTAGTCGTTCAATTTCTTGTTCCTGATGATTGATGGTCTTAAGAAGTTCGTTAAGTTCTTCGTTTTCAATAGTGGAAGGATATTGTGCTTCCACCCTATCCAGAAAATCTGCCAATACATTCATATAATTCATAAATGCCTCATAAGGTGTTTCATAATTTGTTCCATGCGGATCTTTATGACTCATGTAACGGAAATGTTCTGTTGATTGAAGAATCAACCAGTCGAGTAACAATGGTTTATCAGTGCATAAGCGAACACGTTCACCTACAGCATATAATTTATTCAGGGCTTCCTGCTGAAGGTCATTACCTGTCCATGGTGTCAGGTCTTTATCATTCCCCACCCAACTTATGGGATAAGGAACTGATAATGCACCTGCAGAATCAGCTTTTTTGGTTATTTCAGATGGCAATACAAAACTCATTTGTTGTTCCATAGCATGATAAGGAAGTGCTTTCAGGAAATCAAAAATTCCAGTGTATGCTGGTTGAATCATTCCAAACACTTCATATCCCATCCCCAGGTTAATCACATTCTCACCTTCTGGAAGTGCAGAAATCCAACTGACGAACTTTTCAGCCGTGAGCGAAAGACTGCTAAAGCGGAAAGCCATGTCATCGCTCAATTTGTAGTTTCGAACCAGTAATTTCAATTTTGATATATAAGAATGATTATATACATAATTCGGACTTTTCCAACCCATAATGTGTTTTGCTTCATCTATCATCATGGTTTTATAGCCCAACTTAGAGACTAGTTCACCAATTTCGTCCGAGTAAATCAACTCCGCATTGAAGAATGCAGTTGGTTTTTTGCCGAAAAGTGCCTCAATCTTTAATGAATGCATTTTTACCTGACGCACAAATTCATCCCCATCAAATACTGATGCAAGTGAATGAGCATAAGGTTCAGCCAAAAACTCAATACTTCCGGTTGCTGCCAGTTCTTTAAAACTGTCAATCACTTCGGGAGCATATTGTTCGAAAAGTTCGAGTGTGATTCCTGAAATTGAAAAAGCACATTTAAACTTCCCGTTCGAACTGCGAATCATTTCGGCAATGGTACGGTTGGCATGAATATATGAATTCTGCACCAAATTATTTACTTTATCACTGGTCTGAAACTCATCATAGTAATAATGATCATTCCCGATATCAAAAAAACGATACCTTTTCAGGCGGAATGGTGTATGAATCTGAAAATAAAAACAAATGTTTCGCATATTGGGTTAATTTGGATATTAGATAATTGGTTAATTAGGTGATTTATGATTAGTTGAATAGATATGTGTTGATGGTTTTTACTGCTTACTGCTTACCGCTTACTGCTTACCGCTTACCGCTTACTGCTTAGCACCCACTGCTTACTGCTTTATAGTACGCTATCATAAATCCTACGTACTTTCAAACCAGCATCGTACCACTTAATATTGTTTACTTCTTCAAGTCCTAATTTGCTCAGACTTTCAAACATTGCCGGGTTTTTTACAATGGCATAAATAGCATCGGCCATGGCATCTATATCCCAGTAATCAGTTTTTATTGCGTGAGTCAGAATTTCTGCACAACCTGATTGTTTCGAAATAATCGACGGTGTACCAACCTGCATGGCTTCTAAGGGCGAAATTCCGAAAGGTTCAGAAACGGACGGCATAATATATACATCACTTTCAGCAAGCATTTCGTGAACCTGACGACCTTTCAGAAAACCTGTAAAATGAAATTTGTCTGCAATACCGCGTTTGGCAGCCAAATCAATCATGGCATTCATCATATCTCCGCTACCTGCCATCACAAACCTTACTCCTTTTGTACGTTGCAATACCCTGTGTGCAGCCTCAACAAAATATTCCGGACCTTTCTGCATGGTAATTCTACCAAGAAAAGTTACTACTTTATCTTTACGGGGCGTTTTTTTGAACAAATCTACATCGGGTAATGGTTCAACTGCATTATGTACAGTCGTTACCTTTCTGGGATCCTGATGATATTTTTCTATGACAATACGGCGGGTCAAATCACTCACCGTCATAATATGGTCTGCCATATCCATCCCACGCCTTTCAATGCCGTAAACGGTAGGATTCACCTGTCCCCGACTGCGGTCGAAATCAGTTGCATGAACATGAATAACAAGCGGTTTACCACTAATTTGCTTAGCAAATACACCAGCAGGATATGTCAACCAATCGTGCGAGTGAATAATATCAAACTCAACCCTATTTGCCAACACGCTTGCAACAGCCTCATAATTAGAAATTTCTTCAATAAGATTATCCGGGTAACGACCTGAAAAATCGATACAACCCAAATCATTTGTATGAATTCGGCGATAATCGTATTGAATACCTTCCCGCAACCAAAAATACTCATCGGGATGCATCATTGAACCAATGCGAAGATTCACATAATCCCAGCTATTTTCTTTTCTAACTACAGGTACATTACAAGCTCCGATAATTTTCAGAAAACTCTGATCTTCATCGCCATGTGGTTTTGGGATTACAAAAGTCAATACCATATCCTCCTGCATAGCCATTCCACGAGTCAAACCGTAACTTGCTGTACCTAAACCTCCTAAAATATGGGGCGGAAATTCCCAACCAAACATTAATGCCTTCATTTCTTATCCGTTTTCATATTTTTTCAACATATCATATACTCTCAACACTTCGGCTACACTCATGGCAAACGACATACCACCATGTCCTTTGTACGGTGGATTCCCGTCAAATAATTCGGGCAAAGTACCAATACAAAGCTCGCTCATTTCGGCCTCAAAACCCACCATCATACGTTCAATAAAAGATCTTCCGCTTTGTTTGTAAATTTTTAAATAAGCTGCAGTAAAAGCACCAAATGTACAAGGCCATACCGGTCCGTTATGATAATTACGATCCCGTTCAAGCTGTCCACCAACATAACTTGGTCGGTAAAACCCACTCTTCGGACTCAGTGAACGAAGTCCTTTAGGAGTGAGTAATTCCTTTGTAGTTATATCCAACACTGATTTCTGCTGCTGTTTATTCAACGGAGAATGTTTCAACGCAACAGCCATAATCATATTCGGACGCACCTCCCAATCGTTGTAATTCCCATCCACATAATCGTAAAGATAAGTTCCGTTCCAAAAAGTCTGAACAAATGCCTCACGAGCCATTTCGGCCTGATAATCAAGCAAATCAGCCGCATGTTCTTTACCAACCTGACGGTTCAACTCAGCAGTAAATTTCAATGCATTATACCATAATGCATTGATTTCTACCACATAACCGGTACGAGGAGTAATCGGACTACCATTTTCAATGGCATTCATCCATGTAGCAGGTTTTTCTGTTCCGTTTACAAACAACAGACCGTTATTATGAAGAAACAGATTCGGGTGATTTTGTTTTCGGATAAAATTAACAATATTTGTTGCCAGTGTTTCATATCGTTCCGAAGCTTCCTCTAAAGATTTGTAAAGAGAAAATTGCTGCAAAACCCATATGAACCATAAGAGCACATCGGGGTCATCAATTGCCTTGATTTTAAATCCTGTACGTTTTCCTGCCAGAAACTCCTCTATTTCTTCTATTGAAGTATTCATTATCGCCTCAAAATAATCCATTCGGTCAATAGTTAGCGTACAACCCGGAATTGAAACAAACTGATCACGAGCGCGTGCTCCAAACCATGGATAACCTGCTAAAAGGAAAGTCTTATTTCCCTCTCTTTTATAAAATTGTTGTGCAGAGTTTTTCAAACTACTAAACATATCCACTCTGTGAATTCTTCTACCTAATTCTTCATCCCACAATCCTTTTAGCTTTTTAGTGGAAACTGGAGTAATTCCCGCAGAAAAAATTACTGATTCGCCTTTTTTCATTGATAATTCGAAAAATCCCGGTACCAGTAAATCTTCACGATACTCATAACCTCTTTCCTGCTCCTTGTAATACTCAATATTTTTATACCAGTCAGGATTATGATGATAAGTTATTTTTTTAGAAAACTGCATGCATAACTCAGGATAGTTCTCATACATTTGCATGGAAATTCCGTCCTGTAATACTTTAAAAGTTGAATCCGCATTGGCATTTTCGCAGGTCAGTTCATTTACACTTCGGAAAGCCAAAAAAGGCTTAAATCTGAGTAAGGTTGGAGAGTGCGCCTCCATTAATGTGTATTTTATCAATACACGTGGCTCAAACGACACTAACAAGCGCTCTTTGGATAAAATAACACCACCAACACGATACACCGTTCGAGATATTACTTCACAGTCGAACTGACGAATATATTTATGACCATTCGGACTGAAATTATTACCCTCGTATCTGTGAATTCCAAGATTAAATTCAGCACCATGTTGGATTACAGTCTCGTCTAGCGAAGAAAGCAGAACATGATTGGAATCATCAATATCCGGTAAAGGTAAAACTAACTGACCGTGATACTTTCGGGTATTGCAATCAATTAGCGAAGTGCTGTTATAAGCCCCGGCTCTGTTTGTTCGAATCATCTCCTTGGACAGTGATTTTTCGAGATTTATTAGCAAAGTCTTGTCAAAATTGAGATAACTCATATATTAATACAAAAAAAATTCATTTCTAATTTATCGACCGCAATATACAAAAAAAAATGTCAATAATCCAATGCTTTTCAAGCATTAATTTTATTTTTTCTACATATTTTCTTTATGCAAATTTATAACTGTTTGATTTTTTGATTTTTAGTTTGCTTGACAAAAAAAAATGAATATGCTTTTAAAAAAAATTGGGCTAAAATATACTTTTAAAACTTTTTCTACGTTTAGTGATAAAAGAACTTAGTAATTTTATGTCAGAAATCTACCTAGTAAATGGAAGAGACACCAGAAAGTTCAGGTGACAAACGACAATTATTAAATGCTATTTTCATTCCTGGTATTACCATGATATTCATGATATTGACTTTTCTGTTTGAAAAAGGGATGGGAATGGATTTTCACGAAGCTGGAGTTTTTCCGAGAAGAATTGAAAATATTTGGGGGATTTTTACCATGATTTTTGTTCATGGAAACATGGAACATCTTTTTAATAATATTCTCGCTTTTTTCATACTTGGAAGCTTTTTATTTTATTTCTATAGACAAATTGCTTTAAAAGTATTGATTATTTTATACTTTTGTAGCGGTTTTACGTTATGGCTTATTGGGCGTGACAGTTGGCATATTGGTGCAAGTGGATTAATCTATTCACTCGCTTTTTTTCTGTTTTTCAGCGGATTATTCAGAAAATTTATTCCTTTGGTAGCTGTTTCTTTGATAGTGGTTTTTTTATATGGAAGTATGGTTTGGCATATTTTTCCATGGCAAATTCACGATCCAGTTTCTTGGGAAGGACATTTGGCAGGTGGTATTTCAGGAACTATACTTTCAGTTTTTTTTAAAAACAAACCACCACAGAGACCAAATGTAGTGTGGAACGATGAAGAAAATGATAATATTATTTTCATTCAGGAAGAAGAACAAAGATTTGACAACCAAATAATAGAAAACAATCAATAAATCATTTTTTTCAAAATAAAAATTCTCATGGAAAAAAAAGACAACAAAGAAATTAACTTATTACAGTTGCTTGAAATTTTAATTAATTGGGTAAAATTATCCATTTTCACTGTAATACGATTTTTAGGACATCTTATACAATTACTTTATCGTCATATAATTATAACGTGCTTCGTTTTAATAGTATGCGTGGCAGGTGGATTATATTTTAGTCGTCCAGAAGTCAGAGAGTACAAAGCAGAAGCTCTTGGATTAGTTTTCGGGAATGATGTTCAAACTATCAGAGAAGTTAGCCGACAGTTGGAAAATGCTTCAAGTATAAATAAACAAATCTCATTTGCAAAAAAATTAAATTTACCTGACAGTATTGCGAATAACATTTTATCATTCAATTCATACTACGTAATAGAGTATATAAAGGATCATATTGCAATAACAGTTGACTTTTCAGACAATTTTTCACAAAAAGATACCATGTATATGAAAATGTCTGACAGAGTATTTTTTCGATTAAAGGTAAAAAACATAAATCAGATACCTATTATTGAAAATGCAATAGTTAACTATTTCAATAATAATACTTTAATACAAACACATTTCCAGAACGGGCGTAAACAAATATCCGATCAAATATATATTTCCAAAAAAGAACTTCTACGTATTGATAGTCTGGCTAAAATTAATTATTTTAAAGAGAATAATGAACAGTTACGTTTTGATAAAAACAAATTGGTTGTTGGCGAACAAGAGAAACAACTTTTCTATAAAGATTTAATTAAACTTCAGGAAAGACTTTCGTATGCTGAATGTTCTTTGATAAACTATAAACAACCATTAGAAATACCTTCAGGATTTACTGTATACCCGACACCCATAAATGGGCCAATAAAATATAGTTTTTATGGATTATTTATTGGATTGATTATTAGTCTGATAATTTCAGGACTACTTGAAAATCTGAATAAAATCAATATTTATCTAAAAATAAAAGATTAAACCTTTTTTTGAATGAAAAAATTTTTATTATCAAACATCCTTTTCTTTGCATTTGCCACTTCTTATGCTCAGGTAAAACCAGGAGAAAAATTAGTTTATGCAGCATCATACAACATGAGTGGCTTGATGACTCAATTGGCTCAGGTTACAATGCAAGCTGATATAGTCAAAACATCGAGTAAAAGTTTTCTTCATTTAAGTTGGGAGGCAGCTACTTTCAGTAAATGGGATTCATATTTCAAAATTCGTGATTTATATGAAACCTATTTGAATGAAACGACGTTAAAACCTGGATTATTTAAACGAAGTACATTTGAAGGTGGTTATTCGATTACTCAGAAATATATCTATAGTCCAGATGGAAAATCAATTAATGGCACAACCAAAATACAGAAAAGACCTGAAACAAAAAAGACATTTGCAATTGGGAGTTCTTCACAGGATATTATTTCGTTGGTTTATAAACTCAGAACAATAGATTTTAGTAAATTCAAACCTGGTCAAAGTATAATTCTCAATTTGATATTTGATGAGAAAGAATATCCTGTTTCTATAAAATTCATGGGAAAGGAAACTGTTATGGCTGGTAATTTGGGACGGAAATCATGTAATATTCTATCAATTGGAGCCAAAACAGACAGATTGAGAGGAAAAGATAAAAATTTAATTTGGTTAACAGACGATTCTAAAAGAATTCCTGTTTTAGTACGTTTCAGTATTCCTGTTGGAACAGGACAAATAGCTCTATCAACTGCTTCGGGTATTTAATAAGTTTATATAAATGAGAAAGTTTTTTTTAATAACAGCTATTGTTTTCACAGTATTGGGAATTACTTTTACTATTCTACCATTAGGTACAATAGCTATGATTCCTGTTGCTTTTGCCATTACATTCAGTTTATTTGCATTCTACAAATCTACTGCTTTATTAAAAACAATACCACGTATTGTTTTGATAATTTCTGCAATAACCCTATTGGTTATAATTGGAAAATCAGTATTAATTAAGGATAGGGTTGTTACAGACAAACAGTTTGAAATAAAAAAAGAAGAATCGAAAAAAGAAGATATCAAAGATTTGGAAGGACTTTAATTCTTATTTCAAAACAAGATTTACGATATCGTCAAATTTAGTATAAGCTTCAGTCAAATATCCTGATTGAAGCTTTTCTATTTGTTTGAAACGAATTCTTGCTATTAATTTAATTGTCTTCCTATACCAATTTAATGCCATTTTACCTATCGGATACTGAATCAGAAAAAATAACAAAACTATCCACCAGCTACTGCTCACAAAAAACGAAAAAAGCAATGTTTGAATTATATAAAAAAGCGGAAAAGTAATAATGCCTAAAACGTAATGTAATGAACTATAAAAACCGGTAAATTCAGCTTTAAGAATATATTTTCTGATAAATACAGGGCTAAAAAAGGGAATAACATTCATTAAAAATCCTGTAAGAAAAACCGGAAATGTCAGAACGCAAAAACCAATTTCAAAAATCAAAGTTAACCATTTTAGCTCTTTATAACTAAATATCGAACATTTCAGTTTTAACCTCTCCAATAAATCTGACAATTGAACCGTCAACTCACTTAATCTAACCATTTGGTCAGGGTTATTTCTTTCAATTAAAATGAGTCTTTGTGCAATCTTCTGTCGAGCCATAAACCGATTCAATGTATTATCCGATAGATTATACTTTTCTAAAGCCAATTCATGAAGCATATCAACAGTTGTTTCAAAACAACTATAGTATTTGTTGGTTGTTGCTAAATTGAGAGTCAAATCAGATAAATCTTCGCTTAATTGATTACGTATCTCATTCGTTGCTTTTGCCGGATTTTCTGCAAATAATTTCATGTAATCCGACACTTCTATTGGTTTTCCTATATTTACAATAATGTGTTTTTGTGATTTGACAATATCTCCATAATCAATTCCAATCGGAACGATTTTAACCCCGGGGATTTCAGCATATTTTTGTTGAGCTGCAAATGCAATTCTGAAAATACCTTTAACTAAAGGACGTAGTTTTCGTTCAATTTCCTGATTACCCTCTGGCATAATGCCAAGTGAGTGGTTATTGTGCAAAATCTCAATACATTCATCAAAAATCTTAGAATTATTTCCCAGGTTTTCAATCCCATCGCGCATTCTGAAAGCAGGCAGTATTTTAGCAAAGTTCAGAAATTGTGCTACTTTTTTATTTTTAAATATATCTGCTCTGGCCAAAAAAACCAAAACTTCATTACTAGGTACTATATAATGAACTGCCAATGCATCCATTAAAGCATTAACATGATTCGGAGCAAAAATGATAGGATAATTTTCAGGAATATTTTCCTGCCCAGTCACAATAAATTCACCGTAATACCTTCTAAACATAAACAAAACGTATCTTCTGCTCAAATTAAAAAGTAATGGCATTCTATTTATATCACTCATACAAAACTTTAATATGTCAATGTTTATTGGTGTAGACTACGATGATGCCAATAACTGGAGATTGTAAGACCTGAAACAATATGCCAAATTCCCCACCAGGCAACAATGAAAATCATTCCACCAATTTGCATTGTTGGCGGGAATATTTTAGGATTAAATAATAGAAGTAATCCGAGCCCCGAATTATGAATACCAGTTTCAATAGTAAGTGTTCGACGATTATAATCAGAGACCTTGAAAATAGTACCAATTGAAAATCCTGTTATAAGAGCCAAGGAATTGTGAATCAGAACTATAATGAAAATATAAAATATGTATTTGAGAAATAATGACCAGTTGTTAGCAAAGGCTAATACAATCATTGCTATAAAAAATATGAATGAGAGTGTTTGAATTGGTTTCTTTATCTTTTCTGTAGTCTTTGGGAAATTACGTGAAAATAATATACCAATAATGAGAGGGATACCTAATAAAATAAATACTGTTTCGAACATCTGCCAATTATCTATTGTCAGTGGTTTCAGAATATGTCCGGCATGATTACTGATATACTTTACATACAAACCTCCCCAAAAAGCAAAATTAAAAGGGGTGGTGAAAGTCGCTAAGATAGTACTGGTTGCAGTCAGACCTACAGCTAATTCTGTATTTGATTTTGAATATGAAGACATGAAATTTGAGATATTACCACCGGGACATGCTGCAACCAAAATCATTCCCATTGCCACCGTAGGTGTAATGTACTGACTCAATGAAATAACAAGGAGAAATGTTATAGCAGGAAGTGCAATCATTTGAGAAAACAAACCTATTAACGGTAGTTTAGGTTGTTTAATTAATCGGGAAAATTGCCCCGGTTGAATGTTTAATGCTACTCCAAACATAACAAAACAGAGTACCACATTAATAGAGTGCATCCCTGCTGCCGAAAAATTTATTCTAATGGGGTCAAGTTGTTGTAATGCTTCATACATACTTTTCGATGAGTTGTTTATGATATTAGTTTGTATATGAATATTCTTATCACATTAAAAATTGAATTACAAACTTACATAAAAATTGACTTTATTCAAACAAATACTCTATTTTTATTTAATTCAAGATGGATATATTGGCTTTTGTAAATTTTATATCTTAAAATATAATTGAATATTTATAATAAATAATCCGATTTCAGTAACAATAAATCTATTATTATATGAATTACATTTTCAAATTCAGAAAAAAGAAAGAATAATTTTATTAATTTAAGTGAATTACATCCTTGTTACAGTTAATGTATTGAAATTAAAATATGACTAAACCGTATTATTTTATGTTTGAAGAAACTACAGCATACCAATAATTGGAATTATTATTTTTTCTTGTAAAAACATATACAACTTAATTGGAAGTATTTTACAAGATATTTAACTACTTATTCAGCAAAACTAATTATACATCTGATTTACTGAAGATTACTCAACTTTGAAATTTATGTTTTATAATAAGTATTTTCAAAATCTACCAAATTAAGAATTAAACGAGCATTTTATGTCTATTTTTTATTACACTTCAAAGTAATTATTACTACATGTACGAAAGTTTAATAGATTATAATTTATTTAATAACTTTGAACCATTAGATTTAGAAAACGAAACAAAAACCAATTAAAAAAATACTATTATGAAAACATTTATTAGAAACAATTTTGTACAAACTGCTTTAGTTCTCTTTTCAAGCTACATGTTTATTTTATGTGTTATTGAACTATTGCAAAAATAATAAGGTTTTTCTTAATCCCACAAAAAAAGGTGATTACAAATTGTGATCACCTTTTTTATAATTATTTAATTAATCATTTATTCACAATATAATTCACAACCCATTCTCCAACCTCTGTAGTTGAGTAAGAATTTCCATCATTCGATATATCTTCAGTAACAATTCCGGCTTCCATACTCGCTGCGACAGCTTCACGAATTAATGCACCCTCATTCTTCATACCAAAAGCATATTCAAACATAAGAGCAGCAGAAAGTATTGTAGCTAATGGATTTGCAATATTTTTTCCGGCTGCCTGAGGATAAGAGCCATGAATAGGTTCGAAAACAGAGGTGTGAATACCAATAGAAGCTGAAGGCAACATGCCCAATGAACCTGTAATAACAGAAGCTTCATCAGTGAGAATGTCACCAAAAAGGTTTTCGGTTACCAATACGTCAAAGCTTTTTGGCCATTGAATAATCCGCATAGCAGCATTATCTACAAACATAAATTCAGTTTCAATTTCAGGATATTGAAGTGCGACTTCCTGACCAATCTGACGCCATAAACGAGAGGTAGCCAATACATTAGCTTTATCAACAATAGTTACTTTCTTATTTCGCTGACCGGCATATTTATAAGCCAAATGTAGGATTCGTTCTACCTCTTCGCGTGTATATACACAAGTATCATAAGCTGTATTTCCATCCTCGGCTCTACCTTGAGGACGACCAAAATACAATCCACCAGTTAATTCACGAATACACATAAAGTCAGCACCATCTACCAAATCAGCACGGAGCGGTGATTTGTGTATTAAAGATTGAAAGGTAGTTACAGGACGTATATTGGCATATAAACCCAAATCTTTTCTCATTTTCAACAAACCTTGCTCCGGTCGAACCTTAGCCGATGGATTATTGTCATATTTAGGATCACCAATTGCTCCAAAAAGCACAGCATCTGAATCCATACAAAGGTCGTGAGTTTTCTTAGGATAAGGCTCACCAACTGCATCGATAGCGCATGAACCTACAATTCCAAACTCATAGGATAATTCATAATCAAACTTTTTACAAATAGCCTTTGTTACTTTTAAACCTTGTTCAATGATTTCCGGTCCAATACCATCTCCGGGAAGAACTGCAATCTTTAATTTTTTCATTTTATTTTCGCATTTATTTATATTATCTTGATAAATATCCCTTTTTCAATATAAATTTATTATTTTTGTGCATTTATATACTGACACAAAAAATAAACAACCTTAAGATATTCTACTATGGTCTATATTTTAATTACATTAGGTGGTTTTATTTCAATCATAACAACAGCCATTCTTAAAACAGTTACTTCTGAGAAAAAACACAAAAACCTGAAAAGAGTTTTAATTGTATTTATTTCTATTTTGATTTATGTACTTATTTGCATTTACATTTTACAGCAAAAAGTAGCTTAATATCAAAAAATTAATCAATTATATTAAGCATCTTGATTGTTGCTTTGATTGCAGCAACTGTTTGATCACCATCTAAACCACGTGTTTTAAATACTTTACCGTTAAATCTCCAGGTAATTATTGTCTGAACTATAGCATCTGTCTTACCTCCGGGAGGTATTACTACTTCATAATCTATCAATTCAGGAGTAGGCTTATTCAACTTTTTATAAATCTTGTATAACGCTTTTGAAACCGCATTGTATTGACCATCACCAGATGCTGATTGTTCGTACACCTCTCCGTTTATTTCAATCTTTACATTAGCAATGGGACGAAGTCCATGTGTTACAGATAAGGAATAATTCAGAATTTTTATCGACTGTTCTTCCTGATCACTTTTCAACACATCTGAAACAATAAAAGGCAATTCGTCTAATGAAACCAACTCTTTCTTGTCACCCAATTCAATAACTCGCGCTGTAACCTTATAGACAGTTTCTTCATCCAACTCAATACCAAGCTGTTGTAGATTTTTAAGTATATTTGCTTTTCCTGATGTTTTTCCAAGCGCATATTGTCGCTCCCGACCAAACCTTTCCGGAAGTAAGTCATTATAATACAGATTCTTTTTATTATCACCATCGGCATGAACACCGGCAACTTGCGTGAAAACATTTTCACCAATAACAGGTTTATTATGCGGAATACGAATTCCGGAATAAGTCTCAACCACTTTACTTACCGAGTTTACTTTTTCTTCCTTAAGATTAGTATCAATCTTCAGGTGATCATGTAAAACTGCCAAAACACTTGAAAGTGGAGCATTTCCAGCTCTTTCTCCCAAACCATTTACTGTAACATGTATACCTTTTACTCCTGCTTTTGCCGCTTCATAAACGTTACCAACTGCAAAATCATAATCATTATGTGCATGAAAATCAAAATGCAACTCAGGATAACGACCTAACATTCTTTTACAGTAATCAAAAGTTTCGGATGGGTTCAAAATTCCAAGCGTATCGGGCAACATAAAACGTTTAATATTCTCATCTTTCAATGAATCAACGATAAAATAAACGTAATCTTCCGAAGTGCGCATCCCGTTTGACCAGTCTTCGAGATAAACATTTACATCTATACCCATATCTTTTGCATTGGAAAGAACCTGTTTTATGTCAGTAACATGTTGTTCTGGTGTCTTCTTCAATTGATAAGTACAATGGTTTAAAGAGCCTTTGCATAGTAAATTCAGCACTTTACAGCCTGCATTCCGAATCCAGTCCAGCGATAAACGACCATCAACAAATCCCAATACTTCAATTTTATTGATATGTCCGTTGGTACGAGCCCATTGTGACACCCGTTTTACTGATGCAAATTCACCTTCCGAAACACGAGCTGAAGCAATTTCTATACGATCAACACATATTTCTTCAAGTAAAAGCCTGGCTACACTAAGTTTTTCCTGTGCTCCAAAAGACACTCCTGAGGTTTGTTCACCATCGCGGAGTGTGGTATCCATTATTTCTATCATAAAACAACGATTTAAATACAACTTTTCCAAAGTTCAGAACTTTGGAAAAGCTTAAAGGAAATTTTATCTTACAGCTTCAAAAGCCTCAATCAAAGGTTTTTTACTCAATAAATAATCGATATCGTCAAGACCATTTACCAGACACTCTTTTTTATAAGCATTGATAGTAAATGTTTCAGATTTAGTTGTAGCATTGTTAGTTACAGTCTGATTAAGCAAATCAATTGTAAGTGTTGTTTTTACATTATCATTTATCGATGCAAAAATATCAGCCAAAAATTCTGCTGATACAACTACCGGAAGCACACCATTGTTCAATGCATTATTCTGGAAGATGTCAGCAAAGAAGCTTGACACAACCACTTTAAAGCCGTATCCATCAATAGCCCATGCAGCATGTTCACGACTTGAACCTGAACCAAAGTTTTTTCCGGCAACAAGTATTGAACCACTATATTTAGGGTCATTCAATACGAAATCAGACTTCGGACTTCCGTCTTTGTTGTAACGCCAATCGGCAAATAAGTTATCACCAAAACCGTTCTTATCGGTCGCTTTCAGGAAGCGGGCAGGTATAATTTGATCGGTATCCACATTCTCAATAGGAAGAGGCACTACCGTTGATGTTAATGTTATAAATTTTTCCATTTTTAATATAGTTTGAACGCAAATTACGCAAATTTTATATTTCTTCTTGAACGCAAATTACGCAATTGAACGCAAATTACAATTCCAATATTCAATAAAATTTACTCGTAAGTAAATGCAAATTTATGTTCGGTTTAATTATAGAAATTTCCTATTATTTGAATATACTTTTCTACTAAATTTAGCTTTCTTTCCAAAATTGAGTAGATAGCCTACTTCAATTTCAGTTGCTTTTAAATAGTTTATTAATTGTGCCTCATGTGCGGGATTTAATTCCTCACAAGCTTTCAGTTCCAAAATTACGCAGTTTTCAACCAATAAATCAGCACGATAATCGCCAACTACGTGATCATCATGGTAAACTTTTATCGGTTTTTCGGTCTCACATTTCAATCCTTGTTCTACCAATGCAAAATACAATGCATTTTGGTAAACTCTTTCAAGAAACCCATAACCTAAATCGTTGTAAATCCTATAAAATTGAGTCAAAATAATATCAAT
>JBAXMR010000022.1:0-50896 GCA_037134195.1 Paludibacter sp.
AACTATAAAAACCTTATGCAAGCGGGGTGATAGAGCTTGCGAAAGTTGAGTCATTATTATGGTGGCACATACACTAAAAGTGCTGTAACCCGTACCTATGCAAACAATAAAACAAAAATCGAGGAACTGATGGCCGTTCGAAAAAAAGCGGGTATTGATTCATGGAGTTCAGTAACAGTTGACCAAAACTCTGCCTTTTATGCGGCCTATATCTATAAACGATTTGGTGATGCCAGTCCTGCAGTTGCCGTAAAAATTGGTTCTGGCACATGGTCACCAGCCGGTACAGGTTGGATAATGAATACCTATGGCACTGATTATGCTGTTTGGTCAAAAAGCGCAATTTTAACCGCTCCAAGCATTTCTCCTTCGGGGGCTACTTACTTCTACGGACAGACCATAACTATGACAGCATCAAGTGGCTCAACCATCCATTATACCTTGGACGGAACTGACCCAACCATTAGTTCAACTACTTATACCGGTGCTGTTACATTACCAATTGGAACAATAACTGTAAAAGCAATTGCAGAAGCATCGGGAGCGATATCAGCCATTGTGTCAGGCATGTATACTATTCAATATAAACCCTCATCTATAACAGTACGGTTTAAAGCTCCAACAAGTTGGACTACAGCGTCTATATGGGTTTGGGAATTAGTGAATTCTGTAACCACTTCCCTGAATACTAAAAAAACATGGCCAGGTGATTTGATAACCAAAGATGCTCAGGGATATTATACTTACACGATTTCAAATATGACTCAACCAACTGTTTATGTGATATTTAATAACGGTAATGGAACTACTTCCACGGAACAAACAGTTGACTTATCCACATCAGGGAATATCTGTTGGGAGTATTCGGGAACTTCATCAAAATATAATGCAACCGTGAACTCCAGCTGCACCACAGCTGTTGAAAATCCTACAGAAGATAGCTGGAATCTATATCCAAATCCAACAAACAATATAACCAGGTTTTCAATTCCTGACAATACGACTAATGTCTCAGTGATGACAGTACTCGGGAAACAACTGAAAGTAGCAATACCATTAAATCAACCACAAGCAGAAGTAGATTTATCAAACTATCCTTCGGGTGTTTATTATGTTACAATCTGGAATAAAGATGGTTTGAGAAGAACAAAATCAGTTGTAAAAATGTAAGTTAAACAAAACTTCAATATACTTTTAAAAGAGGAAGCCAACCAATCAGTTAGTTTCCTCTTTTATTTTTACAGTCAGGTTATCAGCTTTTTAATTAGAAGATAAGCTCTGAAACTTTCGCTAATTTTTGTATCTTTGCAGTCCAAAATAAATCAAAACGCATGAATTTAGAATCTATCTTAATTGCTTCAGTTGCCGGTGCTGTAAAAACACTTTATTCCCTTGAAACAGAGTCAAATCAAATACAAATTCAGAAAACAAAAAAAGAGTTTGAAGGTGATCTTACTGTGGTGGTTTTTCCATTTGTGAAAGCAGCACGCAAATCGCCCGAACAAACCGGGCAGGAAATAGGCGAATATCTGGTACAAAATAATCCGGTAATTTCAGCATTCAATGTTATTAAGGGTTTCCTGAACCTGAATATCAGCAAAAAATACTGGCTCGAAACACTTTCTGAAATTCACGAAGATGCTTCGTTTGGTATTCAGAATCCGGCTGATGATGCCAAACTTATGATGATTGAATATTCGTCACCCAACACCAACAAGCCACTCCATTTAGGTCATATCCGCAACAATCTGCTCGGTCATAGCATTGCTGAAATACAAAAAGCAAACGGTTGGAAAGTGGTAAAAACCAATATAGTAAACGACCGTGGTATTCACATCTGTAAATCCATGCTGGCATGGAAACTGTTTGGAAATGGGGAAACTCCCGAAAGTTCAGGTTTGAAAGGTGATCATTTGGTAGGAAAATATTACGTTATTTTTGACAAACATTATAAAGCTGAAATTAAGGAATTAATTTCAAAAGGTGCGACTGAGGAGGAAGCAAAAAAATCAGCTCCGCTTATTCTGGAAGCTCAGAAAATGCTGCTTGCATGGGAAAACAATGATGCTGAAGTTCGTCAACTTTGGGAAATGATGAACGCCTGGGTTTATGCCGGATTTGATAAGACTTACCAGCAAATGGGCGTTAGTTTCGATAAGATTTATTATGAATCAGAGACTTACATTGAAGGAAAATCGGAAGTTGAGCGTGGTGAGGCATTGAAGGCATTCTATCGCAGGGATGATGGTTCAGTTTGGGCCGATTTGACAGGCGATGGGTTGGATGAGAAATTACTGCTTCGTTCAGATGGAACTTCAGTGTACATGACTCAGGATATTGGAACAGCAAAACTTCGTTACAACGATTATCCAATCAACAAAATGGTTTATGTGGTTGGTAATGAGCAAAATTATCATTTTCAGGTGTTGGCTATTTTACTTGATAAACTTGGATTTGAATGGGGAAAGAATCTGGTTCATTTTTCTTATGGTATGGTTGAATTGCCCGAAGGTAAAATGAAAAGCCGCGAAGGAACAGTGGTTGATGCTGATGATTTAATGCAGGAAATGATTGATACGGCTCGTGAAACTTCGGAGGAACTCGGCAAACTTGACAACTGCACACCCGAAGAAATTCAAGTAATTGCCCGCATGGTAGGACTCGGTGCATTAAAGTACTTCATTTTGAAAGTCGACCCAAGAAAAAGCATGACTTTCAATCCAAAAGAATCCATTGACTTTAATGGCAATACTGGTCCATTTATACAATATACCCATGCCCGTATTAAATCGGTTTTGCGTAAAGCCACAGCACAGGGAATTGATTTCAGCTCTATGATTTCAACTAACCTTGAAATTTCAGACAAAGAAACTAACCTGATTCAGTTGATCACTCAGTTTCCGGCCACCGTTAGCGAAGCAGGTGAAGAGTTTAGCCCGGCTTTGATAGCCAATTATACGTACGAACTGGTAAAAGAATACAATCAATTCTACCACGATTTCTCAATATTAAAAGAAGATAATCAGGCACTTAAGCAGTTCCGCCTTATATTATCAGAGTCAGTAGCATCTGTAGTAAAATCTGCCATGTTATTGCTTGGAATTGACGTTCCCGAACGAATGTGATTCCTTTTTGTTCTACAAAAAATGCCTCATTGCTGAGGCATTTTTTAGTTACTATTATTTTATGTCGGAATTACTCTTCATCAATTACTTCCACACTAGAATCAATTTCAAAAGCAGAAAGTTGACGACGGAAAATTTCATCGAGCGAAATCTGGAATGTTTCTGTATGTTCAATTCCCGGAATCAATGTCAGATGATCCAAAATAATTTGCAACAAATGACGATTGTCTTTGGCATAAATTTTTACAAACATTGAATATTTCCCGGTTGCATAATGACATTCAACCACTTCAGGAATCTTTTTCAGGTTTTCAACCACTGCATTAAACATTTTGATATCATTTAGAATAATACCTATATAAGCACAAGTCTGAAAACCAACTTTGTATGTATCAATCACAAACTCAGAACCTTTTATAATTCCTGTATTTCTCAGCTTCTGAATACGTTGATGAATAGCTGCACCTGAAACATTACACTCACGAGCCACTTCCAAAAAAGGAATACGTGCATCCTGAGAAATAAGTTGTAGAATTTTTTTGTCTAATCGGTCAATTTGATGTTGTGCCATAGTATTAATATCAATTTAAGTATTTAATTTGTTTCTGAATGTAAAATATACATGCAAATGTATTTAATATTTTTGTATTTCATTCGGTTTTTGCAATAAATTGTCAGTTAAATGTGCAAAAATATTCATTTTATCTATATTTACCCTCATTACAGTCATCCAAAACACTTCGGTAACTGAGATAGCGGGATGTGCTTATCGAATGACTATCAACCGCCTGCAAAACAGCACAACCCGGCTCATGAACATGAGTGCAATTTCCAAATCTACATTCCTTCGAAATTTCAAATAGCTCCTTGAAATAGTGGCTAATTTCATTCATTTCCATATCAATCGTACCAAAACCTTTAATTCCTGGAGTGTCAATAATATGACCACCCGATCTCAATTCAAACATTTCGGAAAAAGTAGTAGTATGCATTCCTTTATTGTGATAAGAAGATATTTCAGCTGTTTTTGCCAAAGAGTGTGGTGCTACTGAGTTGATTAGTGTTGATTTTCCAACTCCTGAATTTCCTGAAAAAAGAGTATTTTTCCCGGTCAGAAACTGTGATAATTCATCAATATTTGTAGAATGTTTTGCAGATATTTTAAATACCGGATAATCCAGACCTTCGTATAAATTTGTCAATGCCTGTAAATAAAGCAATTCACCCTCGCTGTAACGATCAATTTTATTGAAAACCAAACAGGCAGGAACTGTATATGCCTCGCAAGTAGCCAGAAACCGATCAATAAAAACGGTGGATGTTTCCGGATAATTCACTGTTACAATCAGTGCCACTAAATCAAGATTAGCGGCTAGAATATGCGATTGTTTTGACAAATTGGATGAACGGCGCACAATGTAGTTTTTGCGGTCGTGAATGGCATGAATCATAGCGGTTCCATCCACATTCATTTCAAAATCAACAACATCACCAACAGCTATAGGATTCGTACTGCGGATTTCCAGCATACGAAAATGACCCTTTATCTTACAATCCACAAGCTCTCCACTATCAGTTTTTACCTGATACCAACTGCCAGTATTTTTCACAACTAATCCGGTCATTTTATTCAGAAATAAAGTGATAAAAATAAGATGTCAGTAAATTAAAAAAAGTTTTTTAAAAAGCCTCTGTGGCTGTAATATAAAACTGAACGTTATCGTTGTAGTTACTCTTTGCCACGTCAAATCGCAAATGAGCCCGCGCATCATTTAATCTGTATCGCAGACCAGCACCATAAGACACTTTCAGCTTATCTATACTATAATTCTCACTATTCATAACATCACCAAACGAGCAGAAAACAGCTCCCTTTAAACGATTATAAATAGGCAAACGATATTCTGTTTGCGCTACCATAAGTACATTTTGCCGATACATGCCCTGACGAAAACCACGCATTAAATCGCGACCACCTATTGTTGGAAGTAATTGAAAAGGTATACCTTCATTACCAAAAATTGCATCAGTGTAAATCTGCCAGGCGATGGAATGAGATCCAAACAATGTAATATATTGCCGAAAATCAAGCGAAAACTCCTGCAAAGAATAACTACTTCCCCACCCTACTTTAGACACAGTAAAGAATGTTTTTGCAAAGATACCTTTTTGCGGGTAAAATTGATTATCACGACTATCAAAAGCTGCAACTAACCCTAAACCAACTTCCGAAAAAGGTTCCCAACCGGCATTTCCATATTGCTTAAATATAGCTGTTTTGTTATTCGCAAAAGTTGAATCCGTAAGTGTTTTTTCCAAACGGGCAGAAATAGTCAAGCCAACCAGCAGATTCTTTGAAACAATATATTGTGGCTGCAACAACAGCACCATATTTTGGGATGTAAATGCCTGTTTTATTGTAGTTGGCTTATTTGCTAATCCAAAGTAATAATCCGGATAATTCTTCACATTCAGACTGGAATACAAATACCATTTATCAGAACCAAAAAAAATCTTTGGTATGACATTGAATGTAAACTGATTTCGAAAAGTATAAGCCACATTTCCAATCACAGAACTTATTTTCTGCAAATTATTGCTTTTAAAAAAATATCCGTAAGCAATTCCAGGTGCAACACTGGTTTCTTGTTGATACGATGCATAAGGTAATACAATCAGACTTTTACGCGATGCTGTGCTGTCCTGCTTTTCTTCTGCATGAGTAAGAGTTGCAAGTGACAAAGATATGAACAAGATGAATTGTGTCTTTCGCATAACAGATAAAAAATATCAGTCACCCCATGCAATGATGAGATGACTGAAATTTTCTTCCAATTGTAAATTCTTCAATTGTACGTTTTTTAAACTGTCATTATTTCTTTTTCCTTGGCTGCAAACATTTCATCAATTTTCTTGATATATTTGTCATGAATCTTTTGCACAGTGACTTCTGCATCTTTCTCCATATCTTCGGGAAGTCCTTCTTTTACTAGCTTTTTAAGATGTTCAATGGCATCTCGTCGTGCATTACGAACAGAAATCTTTGCATCTTCACACTCTCCTTTTGACAGTTTTGCCAGTTGACGACGACGTTCTTCTGTCAATGGCGGAATTCCCAAACGTATAGTTTCACCGTTATTCATAGGAGTTATGCCCACATCAGAATTCAGAATGGCTTTTTCAATCACGGGAATCAATGCTCTTTCGTAAGGTTGAATACTGATGGTTTTGGCATCGGGTGTTGTAATGGTGGCAACATTGGAAATGGGCACATGTGCTCCATAATATTCAACTTTTACTCCGTCCAGAATCCGAGGATTAGCTTTACCGGCTCGAATATGTGCCAGCGCTTCATCCAAAAAAAGGCATGCAGCTTCCATGCTGTCTTCTGCATGTGAGAGGTATGGCTTAATGTCTTGCATAATATATCTTTAGTTTATAAAGTTTGAAAGTTTATAAAGTTTGAGAAGTTCAGAAGATTTGAAAGTTTATAAAGTTTATAAAGCTACTTTTCGTTTATAAATTATAAACTATAAATTATAAACTATGAACTATGAACTAGTTTCTCACCAGTGTTCCGATTTTCTGACCTTCCATTACCTTTTTCAGGTTGCCCACTGTATCCATATCGAACACATAAATTGGCATATTATTTTCCTTACACATGGTGGTAGCAGTTAAATCCATCACTTTCAGGTTTCGGTTATAAATCTCGTCGTAAGTTATTTCGGTGAATTTTGTAGCAGTCTTGTCTTTTTCAGGATCAGCTGTATAAATGCCATCCACACGCGTTCCTTTAAGCATTACATCGGCTTCTATTTCAATGGCACGAAGCGAAGAACCTGTATCGGTAGTGAAAAATGGGTTTCCTGTTCCGGCTGATAGTATTACTACTTCGCCACTTTCCAAACTGGCAATAGCTTTTTGTTTGCTATAAAACTCACCAATTGGTTCCATTCGGATGGCAGTAAGCACACGCGATTTGATACCTGAAGCCTGTAATGCTGAGTTTAATGCCAGGCTGTTAATCACAGTTGCGAGCATACCCATTTGGTCACCTTGAACACGGTCAAATCCTTTGGAAGTGCCACTCAGTCCACGAAAAATATTTCCACCACCAATAACAATGCCAACCTGTACTCCCATTTCAACAATTTCGGAAATCTGCGATGCATATTCACCCAGTCTTTTCTCATCAATACCGTACTGCTTTTCACCCATAAGCGATTCACCGCTTAGTTTCAATAATATGCGTTTAAATGCTGCCATCTTATATATTTACCATTTAGTTATTTACTATTTACGAATGCTATCACCATTTATTTAGCAAAAGTAAATAATTTGCTTCGGATATGCAAATACTCTACACAAAAATTAATAAAGGTATAATTATTCATTATATTTGTATTTTATTCCAAGGTTCTGTAATTATTCTGATTCAATTAATATACTTAACTAATTGTAAGTTCGATACTTGTCTAAAATACTGTACCTTTGCACCTGTAAATTTAAAACTCAAAAACTTATTTATGCAGAAAAATGAAACAATTCAACCGGTTCTAGCAGCTGATCCGGCACCACTCGGACTTACGGGACTTGCCATGGTTACACTGGTAGCCGCATCACAGAAATTAGGCTGGACAACAGGACTTTCAATGGCTATTCCTTGGGCAATTTTTTTGGGCGGAATTGCTCAACTTATGGCTAGTGTATATGATTTTAAAAACAATAATTTGTTTGGTGCCACTGCTTTTGGCGGATACGGACTGTTCTGGATTGCTGTGGCCATGAGTTGGATGATTAAAACCGGTGCTTTAGGAGCAACACTGCTTGCTGGAGTTGATGGAGGACAATTGGGGTTTGCCTTCGTGGGTTATTTTATATTTTCGGTTTTTGTAACCGTAGCTGCTTTTAAAACCAACAAAGTGTTGATTGCAATTTTGGTCTTAATTGATGTGTTATTCCTGGGCTTATTCCTCGATACTTTTAAAATGGGTGAATACTGGCACACCATAGCAGCTTGGAGCGAATTATGCATTTCGTTACTTGGGTTCTATGCTGCCGGAGCTAACCTGCTTAATAAAACTTATGGACGTACTATTCTTCCTTTAGGGAAAGCTATTTGGCAATAATTTCCATTAGTAAAAAATTATAGCGGTGATTATTTTTGAAGTAAGTTATCGCATTTTATATAATAATTCATTGATTGTATTTGGAACTTACTAATCATTTACATCAAAAAAGGGATAAATCTCACGATTTGTTCCTTTTTACTTGAACACATTTTACAGCCTTTTAATCTAAAAAGCTTAAATTATAGTTAAAGTTTGGATTAAATCTACGTTAATTATTAGGTTTACACATGCAATTGTGAAGTTTAGTTTCGTAATTGGCTGAATTTCAGTTTTGATATCCTTTCCATTAGAACAAACGAACCATTTGATATTGAGATAAATAATGCCTTATCACCTGACAAATACGTATTTAAGTGGCAGAAAATCGGGAATTAAACTCTATATTTTGGGGTTACATTTTGATTAAAACCTAGATAAATGAATTGTCTAAATTTTCATAAAATTTTTACCAAGGAGTTATTACCCAATTTTATTGAATTATAAAATGAGCATGAATAAGAGTATTCTTTGACCATTTATTCACCAATGACCTTGAAAATCTGACATTCAAATTCCATGTGACATTTAAAAACACAATTATTTGCAATTGAAAAAACACACTATAAATAAAAAGGAAGAAGCAAAGTCCCTTTTAGAATTAAAAGGCAAGACCCCCTGGAGTTGGATTCCAACTCTCTATTTTGCTGAAGGACTTCCGTATGTGGTTGCCATGACGGTGGCTGTAATAATGTACAAACGCCTCGGCATATCTAATACTGATATAGCACTTTACACTAGTTGGCTATATTTGCCATGGGTAATTAAACCTTTCTGGAGTCCATTTGTGGACATTATCAAAACCAAACGCTGGTGGATTGTAACTATGCAATTGCTTATTGGAGCAGGGTTGGCGGGTGTGGCATTTCTTATTCCAACAACTTTTTTCTTTCAGGCAACGCTGGCGGTATTGTGGCTTATTGCATTTAGCTCCGCAACCCACGATATTGCTGCCGATGGATTTTACATGCTGGGTCTGGATAGTTCGCAGCAATCTTTCTTTGTGGGAATTCGAAGCACGTTTTATCGACTGGCTATGATATCGGGTCAAGGTCTGCTGATTATTGCAGCCGGTGCATTGGAACATTATACGGGTAATCTTCATTTGGCATGGAGTATCACTTTTTTTATTCTTTCCGGATTATTTTTACTATTTTATATTTACCACCGCTTTATTCTCCCTCGTCCTGATTCAGATATTACCAAAGCCGAAAACAGTCCAAAAGAAATTTTCCGAGAATTCGGTTTGACTTTCGCATCATTCTTTCAGAAAAAAGGAATTGGACTGGCTATTGCATTTATGTTACTCTACCGGCTAGGAGAAGCAATGCTGGTAAAAATGGCCTCACCCTTTTTACTTGATGCCCGCAATGTTGGTGGTCTGGGATTGAGTACCGAGCAAGTTGGATTGGTATACGGCACGGTGGGTATTATTGCATTGACCTTGGGTGGAATTGTAGGCGGTATTGCCGCTTCGCACAAAGGCCTGAAATACTGGATTTGGCCTATGGCACTGAGCATTACGTTGCCACATCTTGCCTACGTGTATCTGTCGTGGTTCGTGCCAACCAGTTTTATTCTGATAAATATTGCAGTTGCCTTTGAGCAATTTGGTTACGGTTTCGGTTTTACAGCTTATATGCTTTACCTGATTTACTTTGCAGACGGTGAACACAAAACAGCTCATTACGCAATTTGCACAGGTTTTATGGCATTAGGCATGATGCTTCCGGGTATGATAGCCGGGAAGTTGCAGGACATGTTGGGTTATCAGCATTTCTTTATCTGGATTATGATTCTGGCTATTCCAACATTGGCTGTTATTCCTTTTTTGAAGATTGATAGAGAATTTGGGAAGAAGGCTTCCCCCAAACCCTAAACGGGAATCATGTGGAACGCAAATGAAGCAAATTTCGCAAATCGACGAAATTTTATTTACCTTTGCATCAAATTATTATCAGAGACCTGCTTTGTTTACATTTCACCTAATTCACTTGTCTCTTCCTTTACTTTTTTACTTGTTACTGAAATATGAAAATATTAGTTCTTGGTGCTGGAAAAATGGGCACATTTATTACCGATGTGTTGTGTGTGCAGCACGATGTAGCACTTTTCGACACTGACCCAAAACGACTTCGTTTTGTATTTAACACTCTTAGAATGACTGATTACGAAGAAGTTCGTAAATTTGAACCTGAATTGGTAATCAACTGTGTAACGCTTAAATATACCATCGAAGCTTTTCAGGCCGTGCTGCCTTATCTGCCTAAGAATTGCATTATTTCTGATATTGCTTCGGTAAAAACCGGTATTCAGGAGTATTATGAAAACACCGGCATGCGCTATGTTTCCACGCACCCGATGTTCGGACCAACCTTTGCCACTCTCGACAACCTGAGTACACAAAGTGCAATCATCATTTCCGAGTCCGACCACATGGGTAAGGCTTTTTTCAAAGATTTATATGGTTCGTTGAAATTACGAATTTTCGAATACAGTTTTGAGGAACACGATGAAACTATTGCGTATTCGTTGTCAATTCCGTTTGCTTCTACTCTGGTTTTTGCTTCGGTAATGATACCTCAGGAAGCTCCGGGAACCACTTTCAAACGTCACATGGACATAGCTAAGGGTCTATTGGGAGAGGATGATTATCTGCTGACCGAAATTCTATTTAATCCTCACACACATAACCAAGTAGAGAAAATTCGAGCTGAGTTGAAGATATTGATGGAAATTATTGATGAAAAGGATACTGAACGGATGCAGGAGTTTCTTAAAATGGTCAGGAAAAATATTGAATAATTTTCTAACCCCTAAAAGGTTGAGGGTGTAATATGATAGTTTACTAATCCATTGATTGGATTTTTTATGATTTCAGAAATCAGAATACCACGTTCAGAAGCTACAATTTCCAACGTTTCTCGGAAATAATGTGCTATTGAACCCACAAAACCAACTTGAATATCTTCCAGCGGATATTGCATCACATTACGTACAAGGAAAGCATCGAACGAATCGTAAACCATATTAAAAATGGAGGGTTCTTCAATATGTTCCAAAATAAAGGGGGTGAATTTTGCCAAAAAACGATTGGGAAAAGGCTTCTTATAAACATTTTCGAGAATAATGGCCGGAGTTAGTTCATATTCGTCAAGAAGCTTTTCTGCAATCCATTCAGGAAGTTGATTTTTCAAACAATCTGCAATCAATAATTTTCCAAGCACCGCACCGCTACCTTCATCACCAAGAATAAATCCTAGTGGGGAGACGTTTTGAATGATTTCCTTTCCATTGTAACAACATGAATTAGAGCCTGTTCCGAGAATGCATGCAATTCCATTTTGATGTTGAAAAAGAGAACGTGCAGCTGCCAGCAAGTCGCTCTGAACTTCAATTATAGCATTACAAAAAAAGCGCACTAACGCCTGGCTTACCAACAATTTCTTTTCAGGAAAAGAACAACCTGCGCCATAGAAGAAAACCTGATCAATGGTTCTTTCGGGTAACATCGGGACAAGTTGTGAATCTATTAATGCAATGACTTCAATCTCATTCTGATAAAATGGATTGATTCCGTCAGTAAAAATTTCGCGTTCTATTTTTCCTTCATCTACAATACACCAATGAGTTTTGGTTGATCCGCTCTCAGCTATTAATATCATACATTCTCGTTTTTTGAAAAAATCAAGTACAAAGATAGAATATATTTTCAAAAAAAATTTGATATGATGAACGATTAAAAAAATAGTTTCGCAATTTTTCTCAAACACTCAAAAGTAATATTGACGTTATGAAATTTACTTGCAACCTTGAAAATTTAGTCGTATTTTTGACTCCTGAAAACAACTATTAAAAAACCATGAAACAAATCAATTGCTTTTTAGTATGCAATAACCTGGCTGAAACCACAGTAACTGTAGAACAAATCAAACAATCTTCACTCGTCAAGTCTATTTATCTCCTTGTAAAAAACTCAACTAATTTACAAATTGACGGTTGTACGACGATTGAAATTGATTCGTTGCAAAGTTCAGAAACCATTCAGAAAATTGCTTCTAAATCTGACACTGCTTATTCACTTATTTATACCAAATACAATACACTCAAACTCGGACAATTTGCGCTGGAACGTTTATACCGTATTGCCGAGGACACACAAGCCGGTATGGTTTACTCTGATTACTATGAAATTAAAAGCGGTTTTCGTTCCAATTATCCGGTGATTGATTATCAGGAAGGCAGTTTACGCGATGATTTCAATTTCGGTTCAGTATTGTTTTATAAATCAAAATGCCTGAAGAAAGCCATTGAAGAAACCACTTCAACCTATCAGTTCGCCGGATTGTATAACCTTCGATTGAAAGTATCTCAACAAGCAGAATTGGTTCATATCAACGAATATTTGTATACCGAGGTGGAAACCGACACCCGAAAAAGTGGTGAAAAACAATTTGATTATGTTGACCCACGTAATCGCGCAGTACAAATTGAAATGGAAGATGCGTGCACCGACCACTTGAAACAAATCGGAGTTTATCTCTCTCCAAGCTTCAAAACCATTGAATTCAACGAAAACAATTTCCCGGTAGAGGCCTCGGTAATTATTCCTATCTATAATCGGGTTAAAACAGTTGAAGATGCCATTAAATCAGTATTAACACAAAAAACTTCTTTCACATTCAACCTTATTATCGTTGATAATTTCTCTACCGATGGAACTTCAGAACTAATTCAGAAATATGCCAAAGTCGACAACCGTGTCATTCACATCATCCCTAACCGCTACGACCTGGGCATTGGCGGCTGCTGGAACGAAGGTGTACACTCCGAATTATGCGGAAAGTTTGCGGTACAACTCGACAGCGATGATGTATATCAAACTGAAAATACATTGCAAATAATGGTTAACGCTTTCTACGAACAAAACTGCGCCATGGTAATCGGGTCGTACAGCATGACAAACTTTGCGATGGAAACCATTCCACCAGGACTTATCGACCACAAAGAGTGGACTCCGGAAAATGGAAGAAACAATGCGCTACGAATTAATGGACTTGGTGCACCACGGGCATTTTACACACCAGTTTTGCGTGATATTAAAGTTCCAAATACTAGTTACGGTGAAGATTATGCACTTGGGCTTCGCATTAGTCGTGAATACCAAATCGGACGTATTTACGAATCTGTTTACCTTTGCCGCCGTTGGGATGAAAATTCTGATGCATCGCTTGACGTGCAAAAAATGAACGGACACAATTTGTATAAAGATAAAATACGGACTGTGGAGTTGAAGGCGAGAAAGAAAACACCTAACCCCAAAGTGGTTTTAATCTAACTTTTGGAGTACTGTTCAGAGCTTAATGAGTAGGCTTTTATAATGCCTAAATCAACGAAATATTTTTTTGTTTCCAATTTCTTTGTCGCTTTTTGAACCCCGACCTCATGGATATGTTTTTTAATTGTATAAAGCTTGCTTACTGTCACTGGGATTTGCAATCCCGGTTCTTGTATTCTTTGGATTTTTAATCCAGTAGCATACCCGGTGCTAAAGCGGATTTTTTTGTTTTCGGATTACAAATCCTTATAATACTTACAGTTGGGATAACATATCCCAACAACCAGCGCAACCATTTTCTCTTTTAATGAACATATCCGAGAGGTCGGTGGCCACTCTTTATTTAAACATTTCGAAGCGAAATGGCTCATTGCAAAACTACATAATTAATTTTAGTCAGGAAAAAATATAGAATCAAATGTTTGAATTCTATGTTGTTGAAGCGCAAAAATACAACAAAAAAGCCCTGCTGAATTTAATCAGCAAGGCTTTTTTGGCTTTTATAAAACTAAATAAATCGAATTATTTTTTAATTTCAAGTTTCTTGGTTGCTTTTTTGGCTCTGGCCATATTAATCAGTTTTTCCATTTCTACGGTAATTGGCGAAGCAATAAATACCGACGAATATGTTCCGATAAAGATACCAAACAACATGGCGAATATAAATCCACGAATAGTTTCACCACCGAAAATAAACATCGAAAGCAGTGTCAGAATTACAGTAGCTGTGGTACTAAAGGTTCGTCCAAGCATTTCGTTTACCGAAAGGTTTATCAGCGAAATACGGTCGCGTTTCGGGAACAGATTTACGTTTTCACGTATACGGTCGTAATTGATTACCGTGTCGTGAACCGAATAACCGATTACCGTCAGAATAGCCGCTATAAACGACTGGTCGATTTCCATGGAGAAAGGCAGAAAGCCGTAAAACAAGGAGAACAAACCGAGCGTTATCACCGCATCATGAGCCAGCGAAACAATAACTCCCAGCGCATAACCCCATTCTTTGAATCGGATAAAGATATAAACACCGATACCCAGGATAGCCAGAATTACAGCCCAAACAGCCGAACGTTTAATATCATCAGCTACGGTTGGTCCTACTTTCTGCGAACTTTTTATATTTTCCTTGATAAATGTTTCTTTGGTAACCGAAGTATTCAACAAGGGTTTCAGATTTTCAAAGATTTTACCTTCAATTTCGTTATCGATGGTAGGTGAATTATCATTGATTTTGTACTTGGTAGCAATACGAACCTGATTGTCGGTTCCAATGGTAATTACCTGAGGCATATCACCTTCAAAACCTTTTTCGAGCATACGACGTACATTATCGGCATTTACCGGACGGTCAAAAGCCACAATATAATTACGTCCTCCCGAGAAATCGATACCCAAACTGAATCCACGTGTCGCAAAAGAAATACAGCTAATAAGCATTAAAGCGATAGATAAACCGTACATCCATTTACGAATACCCATGAAATCAACTTTAGTATCTTTAAACCAGTTTTCGGTTACACCGGTAATAAATTTAATTTCTTTGGAGGTTTCACGGTTTGAATACATGTACAACATATAACGGGTAAGGAACACCGCTGTAAAGAATGAAGTAGCCACCCCGATAATTTCAGTAACAGCAAAACCTTTGATAGGTCCTGAACCGAAATATGCCAATATCACACCGGTAATAATCGTGGTAACATTCGAGTCGATAATCGCCGAAAGTGCATGACCGATACCATCATCAATGGCTTTACGCATCGTTTTTCCTTTGTTCATTTCCTCACGAATACGCTCATACATAAGCACGTTGGCATCTACCGCCATACCGAGCGTAAGCACAATACCCGCGATACCCGGCAAGGTAAGCACCGCACCAAACGAAGCCAGCACACCCGAAAGGAAGAATACGTTGATAAGCAAAGCAATATCGGCAATAAGACCGGGAACTAAACCGTAGTAAAGAACCATATAAAGCAATACAAGAACGAATGCAATGATAAACGAAATCAAACCGTTGTTGATAGCTTCCTGTCCAAGACTTGGACCAACAATGTTTTCCTGAACAATACGTGCCGGAGCAGGCATTTTACCCGATTTCAGCGTGTTAGCCAAATCCTTGGCTTCATCAACGGTGAAGTTTCCGGTAATTTGTGAGCTACCACCCGTAATTTCAGTATTTACAGTCGGGAATGAATAAATATATCCATCAAGCGAAATTGCAATTGATTTACCGATATTGTCTTTGGTCATGCGTGCCCAGGTTTTTGAACCTTCGGCATTCATGGTCATACTTACATTGGCATAAGCCGAAGTCTGACTAAAGTCGGCACGAGCATCGGTAATTACTTCACCACTAAGCGGAGCACGTCCATCTCGGTTGCTTATTTTGATGGCAATCAACTGAAATATTTCACCTTTTTTATCAAGCGATTTAACTGACCAGCGCAAACCTAAGTCACGGGGTAAGATTTCACGTACTTGTTTGGTCTTGAAATAGTTGTTTATTAATACAGTGTCTTTGCTGTGGGCATATCCAATAACCGGTCCACGACCAGCTTGTCCGCCCTGAGAATTAACCTGAAGTACTGCAAACAGTGGATTTTCCTTTCTGCTTTTTTCCTGCATTTGTAACGAATCTGATGCGGTTGATGTAGCTGTAGCATTTTTCTTTTGCAAAGCAGCTTTCAAGCTGTCAACATCGTTCAGAGCTTTTGCTTTAGGTGCAACTGCTTTTTCAGTTGTACTTGCAGCAGCAACTTTTGCAGTTTTTGCAGCTACAGAATCTTTGCCAGACACATTAAGTTTGGCCAATACTTTATTCGCATCAACAATGTTGTTGATGATTTCGTTTAAGTCATAAGTTTCCCAAAATTCAAGATTAGCAGAACCCTGTAGCAGTTTACGAACACGTTCAGGCTCTTTTATACCCGGAAGTTCGATAAGGATACGGCCATTCCCCAGTTTCTGAATGTTAGGTTGTACCACACCAAAACGGTCGATACGTTGACGTAACACATTGAATGAATTACTAATAGCACCTTCAACTTCGGTTTTCAGTACTTTTATTACATCATTATTCGAAGTTGTAAGCGAAATTTTGTCTTTCAATTCGAATGTACTGAAAATAGTAGCCAGTTTGGCATTTGAATCGAGTTTGGTGTACGATTCAACAAACAAGTCGATATATGCTTTCTGACTGTTGGTTTTCTGAAGTTCAACAGCATTTATAAGTGCCAAATTGAAATTGGCATTAGTACTGTAATCAGATAATGAACGAAGAATATCTGCTTCAGATACTTCGAGCGTCACGTTCATACCACCTTTCAGGTCGAGACCTAAGTTAATTTCTTTTTCGCGACATTCTTTAAGGGTATACCCCAGCCACACTTTTGTACTGGCAATAGAATCCAGGTAGTTGAATTCTTTTAGTTTATCACCTTTTGCATACTCTTTCGCTTTGTTGTTGTAATGACTGGTTACAAAGCTGAACGAAAGATAAAATATGCACACTAAAGCCAGAGCAATGGCAAACAGTCTGACAAGTCCTTTGTTTTGCATGGAAATTTTATTTAAAATAAGACATTAATTATTTCGGATTTTCAAAAGAGTTGCAAATATAGCATTTTTTTTATTACTAACATAAAAAAAGCTGTATTAGAAATTCTAATACAAGAAAAATCAATTATTTTTCAAGCGCTTACTAAAAAAAAGAATCCATGAACCTAATCATGAATTCTCCTTAGTTGCGGAGGCCCGACTCGAACGAACGACCTTTGGGTTATGAGCCCAACGAGCTACCACTGCTCCACTCCGCGATATTTTGTGGGTGCAAAAGTACTCTATTTATTGGATTCTGCAAATATTTTTCTGTTATTTTTCAAATATATCATCTATATTGTTCAAACACTGTAATTTAATTTATCGCCACACCTATCAAATTACCAATTCCGTAGGTAATTGCTGCAGCTATTAATCCAAAAAACACCATCCGAAAACCAGAGAACCAAAGATTCTTTCCGGTAAACAATGTAATTGCAGCTCCTATCAGGAATAATCCACTGGCACTCGAAATAACACTCAGCACAATGGCCTGAAATCCTGTCAGAAAAATAAATGGAAGTAACGGAATGATTCCTCCAACTGTAAAGAGCAAAAATGAATAAAATGCAGCTTCCATGGCTGATCCTTTCAGTTCTTCTACATTAATGCCAAGCTCCTCCTTTACAAGCACTTCATGAGCATGAGTTTTGTCTTTCATTATCTCAGTTGCCATGTTGAAAGCTTGTTCTTCGGGAATTCCTTTGGCAACATAAATCAACGCCAGTTCGCGCAATTCACCTTCGGGATTTACTTCCAGTTCTTCCATTTCAATCGCCATTTGGTTCTCATACAGTTCCTGAGAACTTTTCACAGAAATCCATTCGCCCAATGCCATTGACAACGCTCCTGCCAACAATCCGGCAATACCTGCCAGCATCACGCTGTGATTTCCGCCCGTTGCTCCCGAAACACCCATCACCAAGCTGAAAACAGATAACAAACCATCATTTCCGCCTAATACAGCTGCCCGAATAGCATTTCCACCCACCGAGCGATGTTTCTTTTCAAACTTTGCATGTTGAGCACCACTTATATTTTTATCTTTTTCCAGAATCGACCACAGAATTCTCACGTGATTGGTTTCGGTACCGGTAATTTCGAGTTTATTTTTCTCCTTGGTTTTGATAATAGCATTCGAAAGTCCTTTTTCAGTGTCCATCAATGCTCCCAACACATAATCGTAACTAAAAATCCTACCAATCAAATTCAAGGTTTTGGCACGCCACGACGGTTGAATTAGGTTTTCGACAGGCATATTCATCCGGCGGGCAAAAGCTTCGGCATGACTTTGCTCAATTTCACTCATTTGACTGAAAACATGTGCAACTGCCTGATCCGACTCATTCTTGGCTAATTTGCTATACAAATAACAGGCATCTATTTCAGTTTGAATACTTTTATTTTTCATTGAAGTCATATTTTTGTCAAAAGTAAAAAAATAATCGGGATAAAACAAAAAAAACGAACTCCGAAATAAATCGGAATTCGCTGTATGTTGTTTTGAGAACCTACCCTCTTAAAAACGCGAAAGGTAGTAACGCCTTACTACCAATCTTTGTTAACCTTAAATCTAATACTATGAAAAAATCACGATGCAAAAGTACGGCATTTTTTAATACACTCCAAGCATTTTCGAGAAAAAGTGTTGTAAAAGTATGTTTTATAACATACTTTAGCAGTTTACTCCTCAGAATCCAATAGATTTTAACCCTAAACCGGATTTTTCGTCCAATCCGAACATCAAATTCATATTTTGAACTGCCTGACCTGATGCCCCTTTTAATAAATTATCAATTATTGAAACAATCAACAATTTATCACCGTGTTTTTCAAGGTAAACAATGCCTTTATTGGTATTTACCACCTGCTTCAAATCCGGATTTTTATCCACAACGAACGTAAAGGCAGCATCTTTGTAGAAATCAGCGTATAATCTCTTAGCTTCATCCAAGCTTAATGCGCAAGTTGTATAGGTTGTGGCATATATACCACGTGCAAAATTTCCACGAACCGGAATAAAATTCAGTGATTTTTTGAAACCGGGCTGCAACTGACGAAGCGATTGCCCGATTTCATCCAAATGTTGGTGATTAAATGCCTTGTAAATGGAAATATTATTATTGCGCCAACTAAAATGTGAAGTGTCCGAAGGCTTTACGCCTGCTCCGGTAGAACCTGTAATGGCATTTACATGAACTTCGTCGGTAAGTAAACCAGCTGCTGCCAACGGAAATAACGCCAGCTGAATAGCAGTGGCAAAACAACCGGGATTGGCTACGCGTGTGGCGTTCGTAATTTCATCCCGATTAAGTTCGGGTAAACCATACACAAAATCGTGGTTCGGACTTTTAGCACGATAGTCAGTAGAAAGGTCTATGATTTTTACTGAAGCAGGAACTTCATTTGAGTCCAAAAACTTTTTGCTGTCGCCATGTGCCGAGCAAAGAAACAGTGCATCAACTTTATTCAATGGCAATTCGGACGTAAATGTCAGATTCGTTTCACCAATTAATCCGCTATGCACATCTGCCACCGGATTTCCGGCATTGCTACTGCTGTTTACAAACGCTATGTCCACATTCGGGTGGTTTATCAAAATGCGTAACAATTCGCCGGCGGTATAGCCAGCGCCACCAATTACGCCTACTTTAATTTTTGTCATGCTATAAGTTTAGTATATGGGTAAATGTGTAAATTATTGTTGCTGAACAGACTACAATTGAAAATACAATATTAGTGATTATAAAAAAAACATTGTTCACTTTGCATAAAATATTTATATCTTCTTTATGTATTTCTTTATCTAAAAAATAAAGTATTATCGGATATAGAATGAATACTATTCCAAAACTAAATAAAGCAAAAAACAAAAACGGAATAACCAATAAAGCATACAATGAATTAATGATCAAATATTTTACAATGTATTTAATCTTGTTTTTTACTGGAAATTTTAATAGTACTGGTAAGACTTTAAAAATAAAGCTCATTATCAATACAAATAAAACTTTCAAAACTATACTAAAAATATAGTTTAAATATGATTTTTCAATAGAGACACTTTTTTTATTTACTGAAATTATATGCAATGCATTTTTTGAATCTTCACCAATATTTATATATTCTGAATACAAGACAGAGCTATCTAATAGTAAAAACTTTACTCTGAATGAATCACCTAAAATTCTAATCTTAAGAGGTTTGTTGATTTCTTTTTTACAATAACCCTCTTTTAGACTATAATCGTAGTTAGGACTCTGATCAATAAAAAAACTATCAATCTTTGTTATAGAATTGTCTTGTATTTTGATGGTAGTAAGTCTCCCTGGAGCAGGATCAATTGCATAAATAAATGATATACAAACTAATAAAGATATTAGAAGTAAATATGCTTTTCTCATAAAATTATTTACATATTCTACAATTAAGGGCTAGAAATCAATCACAACAAAACCACAAGCAAAATAACAAACACCCACAAGGTCATTAAAATCCATGTCCACATGTAATAAGTAGATTTTCTTAACTTATGCTGCAAAATATACATGAGAATTAAAACTGCAAATGCCCCACCTAATCCCTCAAATAGATGCAATCCTCCTTCGCTAATCCGATTACGCTTATTTATTGCTGCGAACTTATCATAAGCAAATAAGATTCCGCTAATTAAGTTTATAGCAAACAAATAAATAAAAAACCATTCCATCTTATATTAAATTTAAATATATTGTTTATTTCAATAAATCAGGTCTCAGACGTTGTGTCCGTTCTACTGATTGCTGATGATTCCATTCATCCACATTGGCCTGATGACCCGAAAGTAGAATGTCAGGTACTTTCCAGCCTTTGTATTCTGCCGGACGAGTATAAACAGGCGGTGCTAGTAAATTATCCTGAAACGAATCGGAAAGGGCAGATTGCTCGTCACCAATAGCTCCGGGAATGAGTCGCACAATGGCATCGGTCATAATAGCAGCCGGAAGTTCGCCTCCGGTAAGCACATAATCGCCTATAGTTATTTCTTTAGTAATGAGATGTTCGCGAATGCGATGATCAATACCTTTGTAATGTCCGCACAAGATTATCAGGTTGCCTGACATCGAAAGTCGGTTCGCCATTTTTTGATCGAATTTCTCTCCATCGGGCGATGTATAAATCACCTCATCATAATCACGCTCACTTTTCAGTTTCGTGATAATGCGGTCAATCGGTTCAATCTGAATTACCATGCCGGCACTGAATCCGAATGCATAATCGTCAACCCGACGATGTTTGCCGGTTGTATAATCACGTAAATTATGTACGTGAATCTCTACCAAACCTTTTTCTTTGACTCGTTTTACTATAGAATAATTCAGAGGGCTTTCCAGTAATTCAGGTACAGCAGAAATGATATCGATACGCATCTATTGATTAATTAACGTAAAAATACGATGATTTTTTCTTGAGTGTGCAAAGGTAAGAAAAAATGTACTAATGTGCCTATGCTAATAATCAAATCATTTCCTTAACTTATCAGTCGATAAGTGATTCGTATCGAGAAATAACATTAATAATAGAGTTTATATAAGTTTGATTGTTTGTAAGAATAGAACGCGGAAAAACGCAGATAGAACGGATCTAAAACGGATTTTATTCCGACATGTCGGAATGATAAAGACTTAGCTCTTTAAATCAGACCCGATTTATCGGGGATAAAATCCTTTTATTGATCCGTATTTACATTTTATACCGTCAAGTCGGCATCTTCGATCTGTGCAAATCAGCTAAATCCGTGTATATCAGCGTTCCATTTCTTTGCTTTAAAATTTATAATTCTATATATCAGATACTTATAACTTGTATAATGCCTAATAAATAAAAACAAACTATTCATCAGTCATTTATATCTAAAAACCTCGTAAACTAATAGAGATCAAATATATAAAAGATAATAAAAAACACATTCTACCAACTTGACAATTAATTAATGGAATATTTTTTACAAACAATCATTACAATAGATTTAAGCCAAAGACTTAATACAGTGCGAGTTTCATGGGACAACTAACAAAATTATATAAAATTCAAAATCATTAATAATCCAACTTGCATGAATCATATAACTTCCAGTTGGATCTTTTTATATTCTGAACTCAAAACAACTAAAAAAAATACATAAATTTGCACAAAACATGTTCATTGACAAAATGTTACTATCTACATGAGTTTTAGCCAGATTCACTGAAACTGGTTTTATTTCTACAATCTTTCGCATTATTTTTGATTATGAAGTAACAACTGATTGATATTAATTCTGGAAAATTATCAAAAGTTAAACATATTCATTTGTCAAAAAAAATAATGTCATGAAAAAGATTCAATTAATTTCAACATTGGCAATAGGATTGCTGGTGATTGATTCCTGTACTGAAGAATTAAGTTCAAGTAATAACGAAGCCGAAGTAACAACCATTCAAACGTATAGTATTAACAGTACATCGCAGAAAACCAGTTATGGAAATTATGCTGAAATATCGGCACCAAAAAGTACCGAAGATTTTTACGGGCAAGATGCTCAAAATGAAACCAAAAGCATGGTTTTCAAGGATAATGGCGATGGTACAATTACCGATTTAAATACCGGATTGACATGGATCAAAGCACGAGGAAATAAAATTGGTTGGGAAGATGCTGTTTCGGCTGCAAAAACATGTAATACAGGAGGTTATACCGACTGGCGAATGCCAACCATCAAAGAATTGTATTCCATTATCAATTTCAACGGACACAGTGGTTTTAGTGCTGAAACAAGTACTCCTTATATCGACACTAAGTATTTTGAAATTGCTTTTGGTAATACTAACGCCGGAGAAAGACTAATTGATGCACAGGATTGGTCGGCAACTGAATATGTGGGCACAACGATGCATAACGATGCAACCGTATTTGGTTTTAATTTTATCGACGGACGCATAAAAGGTTATCCGAAATACAAGCCTGGCACAACAACTCCACACACTCTTTATGTGCGTTATGTAAGAGGAAATATGTTGTATGGAAAAAACAATTTCATTGATAATGGAGATAAAACGATTTCGGATAAAGCGACCGGATTAATGTGGTCGAAAGACGATTCGGGAACGGGAATGAACTGGAAAGATGCACTGACCTGGGTTCAGCAAAAAAACAATGAAAAATATCTTGGATTTTCCGATTGGAGATTACCCAACGCAAAGGAGTTACAAAGCATTGTGGATTATTCAAGAGCTCCTGATGTGACAAATTCTGCTGCTATTGATCCTGTTTTTAATTGCACTAAAATAAGCAACGAAGGTGGCAGTGTCGATTACCCTTATTATTGGACAAGCACAACCCATTTAGAAGGAATTACGTCAGGGCAAATGGCCATTTATATATGTTTTGGCAGAGGACTTGGTTTTATGACACCACCTTATGGTGGAACAGCCAGTTTACTGGATGTTCATGGAGCCGGTTGTCAGCGAAGTGATTTTAAATCGGGAAGTGAATCAGATTATCCAAGCGGACATGGACCACAAGGCGATGTGGTACGAATTTTAAACTATATTCGATTGGTTAGGACAACCAAGTAAATAATTTATCTTTTGCCCGATTTCCGTCCACCTGAATTCCCAAACGACTTTCCACCCCATGGAGAGTCGTTTCGTTTTAAATTGGATTGACTACTACCGCGTAATTCTTTTGATTTTGGATTTGGATTGGCAGAACGATCAGGTTTGATGTTTGATGTTTGACGTTTCGCGTTTCGCGTTTCAGGTCTGCTATCTTGACTCTTGGCTCTTGGTTCTTTTCCTTTATTGCTTACCGGTTGCTGCTTAGTGTTTACTTCTGATTTAGAATTAGAAATGGCAGACATTATTTGCTCCATTTCAGTCGGTTCAAGTTGTCGCCATTCACCCAGGGGAATACCTTTCAGGCTGATATTCATAATACGAATGCGTTCCAGTTTCACTACATCGTATTCAAAATACTCGCACATACGGCGAATTTGACGGTTTAAGCCTTGAATAAGCACAATGCGGAAAGAAAATACCGATTCTTTGACCACCTTACATTTCTTGGTCATTTCGCCCAAAATTGGAACGCCAGCTCCCATTTTCTGAATAAATTCATCAGTAACTGGCTTATCCACTGTCACCAAATATTCTTTTTCGTGCTTGTTTCCGGCACGGAGAATTTTGTTAACAATATCGCCGTTGTTTGTTAGAAAAATAAGACCCTGTGATTCTTTATCAAGCCTGCCGATTGGGAAAATGCGTTCGTGGTAACCGATATAATCAATAATGGAGTCTTTTACACCAATTTCGGTGGTACTAATAATTCCAACCGGTTTATTGAAAGCTATAAACACAAAATCGGTTCCTTCTTTAGCTTCAATCAAATTGCCGTTCAGGGTCACTTTATCATGCTTTGGAGCAATCATAGTCCCAACTTCTGCACGTCTCCCATTTACAAACACATGACTTTGTTCAATATATTTGTCGGCTTCACGGCGAGAGCAGATTCCGCTGTCGCTGATAAATTTATTGAGACGTATTTTTTCTGTCATGATTTCTGATTTGAAAATGAGATGATTTGAAAATTTGAAAATGAAATTAAAACTTCAATATGTCCAGTAATTCGCTGATTACCATAGCACTTGCTCCCCATATTTCTGCATTCGTCACATCAAAATACGGTGCATTGGAAACCGCTTTTATCGAATTGACGTAAAAATCTTTCTGTTTAATTACGTCTGGTTTGAAAAAGTCAAAGAATGGAATTTCAATCACTTCATCCACTTCCCGTTCATCAATTTTGTAAACCGGTTTTTCGGCCAGATAACCTACGAAAATACTAATCAGGAAATTGCTTGGTGGTACATAAATATCTGAAAGTCGGCCAATTATTTCAATTTTCTCTTCCTGAATTCCTATTTCTTCTTCAATCTCACGCAGAGCTGTTACTCTCACTTCTCCATCCTCTTCCTCGTATCGTCCGCCCGGAAAAGCAATTTGTCCCGAATGAATTCCTACATACACACTCCGTCGGATAACAATCATTTTCAGCACATTATCATCGTGAAAGAACAAAATCATGACAGCACTTTTCTGAGCATGTACAGCCATTTTATTTTCATTCAAATAATCCGGAATACGATGTTTAGGAGCCATTTTCAGATGAGAATTCATTCCCTGTAGCTGACCTGTAAGTTTGCGCTTTAATTCTTGTTCGGTAAGGTTCATAACAAAAAAATATCCCGCAAAATTACGCAAATATTTCGGCGTAACTCACGGGAGATCTAATATCTTTTATCTTAGTACTAAAATCCTACTGACAAATTACACAACCTTCACATTTCGATAATTCGCCGCGAAGACGTTTTTCAACAAGCATTTTAATTCTGTCCTGCAAAGCCGGTATGCGGATATTTTCAATCACATCGTTGGTAAAAGCAAACATCAACAGCAATCGTGCTTCCGACTCTGAAATACCACGTGCCTGCATATAAAATTTGGCGGTTTCGTCGAGTGAACCAATGGTTGCTCCGTGAGAACATTTCACGTCGTTGGCATAAATTTCCAATTGCGGTTTAGTGCGCATTTTAGCCGTTTTTTTCAACAAGATATTGCGATTAGTCTGAAATGCTGCTGTTTTTTGTGCGTCTTTAGCCACGTAGAGTTTTCCTGTAAATGCACCTTTTGCTGTATCATCTAGGACATATTTAAACAATTCCCGACTGTTGCAATTTGGCTTGTTATGAATGATAGACGTGAAATTATCAACCTGCTGATTTTTATCGGCAATCACCATGCCGCAAAGTTCGGTTTCACAACCTTCGCCGTCCAAATCAATTTCAATCATGTTGCGTGTAACGCCGTTGTGAAGCGTAATCACATTCGCCAAAACAGTCGATGATGTGGACTGATCAATCAGCAAAGTTGATAAATTAGTGGTTTTATTATGGGTGTTTTCCAGTTTGTAGTGTTCGTAAGTCGCATTTTCAGCAACAAAAACCTCGGTTACACGGTTTGAAAGGAAACGAACTTCATCTACTGTGTGGTCGCAAACCAGCAATTGTGCTTTGGCACCTTGTTCCAAAATGATAAGATTGTGACTAATCGCCATAAAATCTACGTCGGAACGCATGATATTTACCAACTGTACCGGTTTGTCAAGCACCACATTTTTAGGCACATACATAAAGAAACCATCCTGTGCAAAAGCTCCGTTGAAAGCTATAAGTCCATCTTCTTTGGTTGAACTGAGTTTCCCAAAATAATCTTTCAGCAATTCGGGATGTGTTGCAGCTACTTCCTTGACGCTTCCAATAATCACACCATCGGGAAGTTTAGAATTACGTGGGTCGGAAACCGGATAAAAACCATCATTTACCACAAAGTAAAGGTACGAATGAATACCCGGTACGTCGCATTTAAAAACATCATACGGATTTACCGGAATTGGAATACGGTTGATATTCAAGCCATAGTCGATGGAAAGCGGTTCTTTCAGGTCGGTATATTTGTAATTTTCGAGAGCCACCGTGGGGAATCCCAATTTTTCGAACTGCGCAAAAGCAGCATCGCGTAAACTGTTCATCACTGAAGCCGAATGCTTTTTAATGCTTTCGTGATGGGCGGTATATAAATCGATATAAGAAGCCTCCCCAACCCCTCCAATAGAGGGGCTTTTGAAGTTAGCACTTTCTTTTTTAAAACTATTATCTATCATAGGTCTTTAGTCCCCTTTCGGGGGATTTAGGGGGCTTCTTCTACTTCTTTCTTAATCCAGTCATAACCTCGTTCTTCGAGTTCATACGCTAATTCTTTGCCGCCCGATTTCACTATACGACCATCGTACAAAACATGTACAAAATCAGGCACTATATAGTCCAATAAACGTTGGTAATGGGTAATAACGATGCTTGCATTGTCTTTAGTTTTCAGTTTATTTACACCATTCGCCACAATGCGCAGTGCGTCAATATCCAAACCAGAATCAGTTTCGTCAAGAATTGACAATTTCGGATCGAGCATAGCCATCTGGAAAATCTCGTTGCGTTTCTTTTCACCGCCTGAGAAACCTTCGTTTACCGAACGATTGGCCAGTTTACTATCCATCTCCACCAATTCTTTTTTCTCACGCTGAAGTTTCAAAAAATCAGAGGCCGACATTGGGTCAAGTCCTTTGTATTTGCGGTGTTCGTTAACAGCAGTTCGCATAAAGTTGACCATGCTTACGCCCGGAATTTCAACTGGATATTGAAAGCTAAGGAAAATTCCCTCTCGAGAACGATTTTCAGGTGTAAGTTCCAACAGATTTTTTCCGTTGAAAGTTACATCACCATCGGTAACTGTAAAAGCAGGATTACCAGTGAGAACCGACGAAAGTGTGGATTTTCCGGCACCGTTTGGTCCCATAATAGCATGAACTTCACCGGCATTTACCGACAAGCTCAACCCTTTTAATATTTCTTTGCCGTTGATACTGGCATGTAAGTTGTTTATTTGTAACATATAAGCAGCCCCCTAAATCCCCCGAAGGGGGACTTCCCATTTCTATTTTGGGGTTGGAAGTCTTTATTATTTCAAAATGATTTATTCAATGCTCTTTTTAAGTCCCCCTTCGGGGGATTTTACCCAACCGAACCTTCGAGCGTAATTTGCAGCAATTTTTGCGCTTCCACAGCAAATTCCATTGGCAGTTTATTGAGAACTTCTTTTGCATAACCATTTACAATCAATCCCACGGCGTCTTCCGTTGAAATACCGCGCTGATTGCAGTAAAATATCTGATCTTCGTTGATTTTCGAAGTGGTTGCTTCGTGTTCCACAATGGCCGAATCATTGTTTACTTCCATGTATGGAAATGTGTGAGCACCGCATTTGTCACCAAGCAACAAACTGTCGCATTGCGAGAAGTTACGGGCATTTTCAGCTGCCGGATTGATTTTCACCAAACCACGATAGCTGTTCTGGCTAACACCGGCCGAAATTCCTTTTGAAAGAATATGACTGCTGGTGTTCTTTCCGATATGAAGCATTTTGGTGCCCGTGTCGGCTTGTTGGTGGTGATTAGTTACCGCCACCGAGTAAAACTCAGCTGACGAATTATCCCCCAACAAAATACAACTTGGATATTTCCAGGTAATGGCTGAACCGGTTTCTACCTGCGTCCACGAAATTTTTGAACTTTCGCCTTTGCAAATACCTCGTTTCGTTACAAAATTATAGATTCCTCCTACGCCGTTTTTGTCGCCCGGATACCAGTTTTGAACAGTTGAGTATTTTACTTCAGCATTTTTCATTGCTACAATTTCCACAATAGCAGCGTGAAGTTGATTCTCGTCGCGCATTGGTGCTGTACAGCCTTCGAGATACGAGACATAACTATCTTCGTCGGCTACAATCAACGTCCGTTCAAACTGACCGGTATTCATGGCGTTGATACGGAAATAGGTGGAAAGTTCCATTGGGCAACGAACGCCTTTGGGAATATAAACAAATGATCCGTCAGAAAAAACGGCGCAGTTCAATGTTGCAAAGAAATTATCGGTATATGGCACTACCGAACTCATGTATTTCTGCACCAAATCAGGATGATGTTCAACGGCCTCGCTGAACGAGCAAAATATGATTCCAAGTTCGGACAAACTTTCTTTAAAAGTAGTTTTTACGGAAACGCTATCCATAACTGCATCCACAGCAATGCCCGACAAAGCCATGCGTTCGTGAAGCGGAATGCCCAATTTCTCAAATGTTTTGAGCAATTCAGGATCAACTTCATCCAGGCTTTTAGGTGCATTTTTACGTGGAGCTGCATAATATGCAATGCTTTGATAATCAATTTTGGGGATATTGAGGTGCGCCCATTCCGGCATTTTCATCGTTAACCAGTGACGATAGGCTTTCAGGCGGAATTCAAGCATCCATACAGGTTCATTTTTCTTTTTTGAAATAAGCCGAACAACATCCTCACTAAGACCAATGGGGATAATGTCGGTTTCAATGTCGGTAGTAAATCCGTATTTATAGTCGGCTTGAGTGACTTCGTTTAATATATCTGTTGACATAATTTTTGTTGGTTCTTATCCGTGTCTTTAGAAATACGGATTTCAAAACAAGCTGCAAAATTAATAAAAAATACCCATTCTCCGAAGCATGCAGACTAACATCGGAAAAGTACTCTTCATAACACTATATATCCCTAATTTGTTTGAATCCAACTTACATTTTGCAAGCAGATTTCCGCTCGGGTACTAAAAACAAGAAACAAAACCATTCCAGTTATCCGTATAATGCTTATTGAAATATTTTGGTAGAATTCAATTTATTCAACTTATAATTTAAGGTCTTTTTTACGCAAAAACCATGTATTCAATGCGCAGAAATAAGAATAAATGAGATTTAGAAGTCAAAAAAGTGTTTTTTACATGTATCTCTGCCGAATTAAAAAAAAGTCAAAGCTGTAATAAAAAAAATTTTAGAAAATAGAATGCATAACTCATTGTTTTTTAATAAAATATGAGGGTGTGACCCAATTTATATAGATTACAAATCAATTTCTTTTACTCTGTTTATTAATCAAACTCTTATTTTTTATCAACTTTAATAAATAATTTATATCTTTGCGTTTCTGATTTTCAAAAAATGAAAACTTATTGACTGTTTGTTTTTACAACATAGATAAATGGATTCTGAAATCATTTTTAATTTAATCACAATATAATTAACTTACTAACATTATGCAAGAAATCAAATTCTACAGTGGAGAAAACATTCCATTGGAACTTCACAAAGTACGTATTGTACAAAAGTTAAACTTAGTACCAATCGAACGCAGATTGGAAGCACTTTACGAAGGTGGTTTTAATACCTTCCGTCTGAGTACAAAAGATGTTTTTCTCGACATGCTTACTGACTCCGGCACCAATGCCATGAGTGATAATCAGTTGGCAGCCATGATGCAGGGCGATGATGCTTATGCAGGTTCTCAAAGTTATTATCGTCTTGAAAAAGCAGTGCAAGATGTGCTTGGCAAAAAATACCTGCTTCCTGTTCATCAGGGACGTGCTGCCGAAAATATAATTGCATTGGCTTACGTAAGAAAAGGTAGTCTGGTACCAATGAATTACCACTTTACTACCGCTATGGCTCACATTACCGATAAAGGTGGTCAAATTGTGGAATTGCTTTACGATGAAGCCTATGTGATTAATTCCGATCATCCGTTTAAAGGAAACATGAACATTGAAAAACTGGAAGAAGTTATCAAACGTCATGGCGCATCCAACATACCTTTCATTCGCATGGAAGCATCGACCAACCTCATTGGCGGACAACCATTCTCTGTTCAGAATCTACGTGATGTACGTTCTTTGGCCGACAAATATGGAATTCGTATCGTTCTCGACTGTAGTTTGTTAGGCGAAAATGCTTATCTTGTATTGCTTCGTGAAGAAGAGTTCAAAGGCTCTGATATGAAAACTGTTATCCATGCCATGACTTCGTTGGCAGATTTGTGTTATTTCTCTGCCCGCAAGATAAGTTCTTCCCGTGGTGGTGGCATGTGTACCGACCGTCCTGAAATTATCAAAGAATTGGAGGCACTTGTTCCACTTTACGAAGGTTTTACAACTTATGGTGGTATTTCCATTCGCGAAATTGAGGCAATGGCCGTTGGGCTTTACGAAACACTGGATGAAACGATGATTTGCCAAAGTCCCAATTTCATTAAATATCTTGTTGATTCATTGGACGCAAAGGGTATTCCAATGATTAAACCTGCCGGTGTATTGGGTGCTCACGTGGATGCAATGCAGGTTTGTGCGCACATTCCACAAACAGAATATCCTGCCGGAGCATTGGCAGCAGCTTTATTTTTAATTTCTGGTATTCGTGGTATGGAACGAGGTTCAATTTCCAACCAACGTGACGAAGAAGGAAACGAAACGTATGCCGACATGGAGTTACTTCGTTTGGCGATGCCACGTCGTGTATTCACATTATCACAAATAAAATATGTGGAAGACCGTATGAATTGGCTGTATGACAACCGTCAACTGATTGGTGGATTGAAATTTGTTTATGAACCACCGGTATTACGTTTCTTTATGGGCGGACTGGAACCAACCAGCGATTGGCCACAGAAACTAATGGCAAAATTCAAAGCTGATTTTGGCAATAGCCTGTAAATATTAAAGTTCAAGTTTAAAATATCCTAATACTCAAAGACCGTTGCAAACTTATGCAACGGTCTTTTGTTCAATAATAAAATTGCTCAGAAATGTTTAAGGGAATCAAAACAGTATTATTTCTTTTTTTTCTGAACCTAATACAAACATCATTTGCTCAATCCGGAATTTTATTCTCTGAAACCGGACTGAAAACAGCTTTAGAATTGGGGAAATCAGAAAATAAGCCAATTATGCTTTGGTGTTATGCAACTTGGTGTCCACATTGTAAATATATGAAGGCTGAAGTTTTTCCAAATCTCAGAGTAGCTGATTTTTTCAATAGAAATTTTGTCACAGTGGCTCAGGATATGGAAAAAGGTGAAGGTATTGAACTAAATAAAGAATTGAAAATCAGTTCATTTCCAACCTTTATTTTTTACAACACCAAGGGCGAAATCATTTTCCGGATTGAAGGAGAATTAAAACCGACTGCATTTATTACAGAAGGGAAAAATGCTCTGACTCCACAAAAGCAATTACCCTATTTAAAAGAAAAATTTGAAAAAGATATACGAAATTCTGAGAATTGTTTCGAATATATTCGTGCACTTAAGAAAGGCGGCATGGATTTATCAGAACCGGTAAATCAGTACTTTACCACACAAACTGACAAACAATTGCTCTCCGAGGAAAACTGGCGGATTTTCAGCAACGGAATTTCTGATTTTAATTCCCGTGTTTTTCAATTTGTAATTGGTCATCAAAAAGAATATAGCGATATTGCTTCGCCCGAACGTGTTAAACACAAATTAGATTATGAAGTTAAGGCACTATTAAGCCCTTTGGTGGAAGTTACAGACACAATTAATTACCCAATCAAACGTGAACAGGCAGCCAAGATCCAATCGTATAGCACTGACTCGTTAATTTTTAATTATGATTTAAAAATATGGGAGTTCAGTCACAACTGGCAAAAATACGCTGAATGTTGCTTACAATCAGCTGATAAATTTAGTTCGAATAATCCTGCTAAGTTAAGCGAGATTGCCGGAAATTTTCTGAAACATATTGAGAAACCCGCTTTCATGCAACAAGCTCTCCATTGGGCAAACCGCTCTTTAGTACTGGACGAAGAATATGACACCTATTTACTTTGTGCTAAATTGTATATAAAACTAAAAGACTCACCCAATGCCCTGAAAATGTCTAAAAATGCAAAGAATCTGGCAAGAAAATTCGGTTGGGAAGGAACTGAAGCAGAGCAACTTTTGAAAGAAATTCATTAAAAAATCCTGAATGAAAAAAATCCCATTAAGGTATTATCCGTAATTTTCAATTTGTTATCACAACCCAATTTCAAGGACAGAGAAAGTTCCTGATTTCACCGTTACTCTTGGTTTCAGGTTTTGAGCAGTAACTTCCGGTGCAGAATTATATTCAGCTGTTGGCAAGTAAATTTTATGGTTTTTTTGGTTCAGAGTGATTGTTCTAGCTCCTTTTTGTGTCGGAAAATTTTCAAGTACGGTAAAAGTGGTAGTAACAACCAACACATTTATAGCATTTCCATGAGAAACATACAACTGCGAAGCTGCTTCATCCATTGTAATGTAATTCCAACCTCCAACACCATCAATAAGAATTCTTTCATAACTTATAATTTGACTGTGTATATATTTGACTTGCGAACTTTATTTATTCAAAGCCGCTTCCACTCTATTTGTCAAATCAACAAATGCTGCCACATCCAGTCGCTCTGGTCGTAAATCAAAAAGCGCATCTGAAAACATCGGATTTCCTTTTTCTACCAATGGCAACAATGAATTGCGAAGTGTTTTCCGGCGTTGATTGAAAGCGGTTTTAACTACGGTTTTAAACAATTGTTCGTTGCAGTTTATCTTCGAAACATCGTTACGGGTAAAACGGATTACAGCCGATTTCACCTTGGGTGGCGGGTCGAAAACATGTTCGTGAACCGTGAAAAGATATTCAATCTTGTAGTAAGCTTGCATCAGAACGCTCAAAATTCCATAGGTTTTACTTCCGGGAGGTGCGGCAATACGTTCGGCAACCTCTTTCTGAATCATACCGGCACAACAGGGAATTAAATCTTTATTATCCAGTACTTTAAAAAATATCTGACTGGAAATATTATAGGGAAAATTGCCAATGACATAAAATTTGTCGGTAAAAAGTTTATTCAAGTCCATTTTCAGAAAATCGCCTTCAATTACCTTTAAATCGGGATAATATTCGTGCAAGTAAGCCACCGATTCCGTATCAACTTCAATGGTCGTTAAATTAACGTACTGATTTTCAAGCAGAAAATGAGTCAAAACGCCCATTCCGGGACCAATTTCAAGAACTCGAGTAGGTGAGGTTACTTCTATACATTCAGCTATGCGACGGGCAATCTCCTTGTCGCGAAGAAAATGCTGACCTAAATGTTTTTTTGCTCTGACTTGTGACATTTTAGTTGGGAAATTATGAAACCATTGAGGTTTGCTGTAAGAAAAATTAAGTGGCTGAGTTTTCTGTTATTGTGGTTATCAATTCTTAAACCAATAATACTATCTTTGCAGCTTAAAATTTACAAACAGACAAAAGTAACAAAAATAGTTAGATTGATATACTTAATCGGGCAGTTTGTCCGTTTATGTGAAACACAAAACACAGAAATGAGAAAATTGCTTGAAAATAGTGGCGGATGGCTTGGGAAATTCATCGATTTCTTTTATCCGCCTTTCCGTAAGTATATGGACTTGCAGTTTTTCAGATACGGATTTACCGGAGCTGTTAATGTGGCTTTCTCGTTATTATTGTATTTTGTGGTTTACAATTACATTCTGCAAAAACAAATGCTACCGTTGGGACTATTTACTCTTAGTTCTCATATAGCTTCGCTTGTTATTACATTTCCATTTTCTAATTTTTTTGGGTTCTTATTGCAAAAATACGTCACATTTACCGAATCCGAATTACGTGGTCATGTTCAGCTTTATCGTTATTTTTTAATTGTATTTGTAAATTTGGGAGTTAACGCCATTATTCTTAAAATAATGGTAGATGGATTTCACTTTTGGACTACTCCATCGCAAGTAGTTGCTACATTTTTCTGTATTTTCATAAGTTATTTTTCGCAAAAAAAATTCACATTCAAACCAACTACTCTTAAAGCAAATAAACACTAGCAATGCATGATAATATAACATTTAAAAAAGGTTCTAAAAAGTCTTTGATAAGAATCTGGGGACTGTTGTTCTTAATTGCTTCTTATTCCTTTCTTGCTTATAAGCTTTTCACTTACAATCAATATCCACAGTTATTGGAATATTGGAAACATGTACCAAATACTCAATTTTGGTGGCTTCTCGTAGTATTTTTATTACTTCCTGCTAATTGGGTTATTGAATCAGTGAAGTGGAAATATATCACAGTTCATATACAGAGTATTAGTCTAAAAACAGCCATTAAAGGAGTACTTGCAGGTATTTCAACCGGATTTTTCACACCAAACCGGGTAGGTGAATTGGTGGGACGGGTAATGTATCTGGATGCTGAAAACCGAAAGTCAGGTGTTACACTCAGTCTTTTGAGCGGTATGACCCAAAGTTTTGTAATGACTTTGAGTGGATTACCTGCTTGTATCATTTTTTTTTCAACCACTAAAAATAATTTCGCAATAACTGGTACTTACCTGATTTTTATCCTGTTTTTTCTGATTGGCTTAGGATTGCTTTATTTTTTTTTACCCCGTGTTAGCCAGCTATTCAGCAAAAGCCGATTTTCCGGAAAAATTAAAGAGTACACGGATTGTTTACTGAAATACTCTGCCAGAGAATTATTTTTAATAATTAGTATTTCAGTATTTAGATACAGTGTTTTTTGTGTTCAGTTTTATTGTATGTTGCGGTTTTTCGGAATAGAACTAACTATTTTACAGGCTGTTATTGCAATCCCGACAAGTTACCTTTTTGTTACTTTCACACCCTCTTTTGCATTTTCCGATGCAGCTGTGAGAGGTTCCATAGCCGTGTTGGTTATAGGAGTTTTTTGTCCGAATGAAATTAGCATTGCGCTAGCAGGAATTTGCATTTGGCTAATTAATTTCGTTATACCTATGTTGGTTGGGTCGGTAATATTGGTTAGAAAAAACTGATAGTATTTATTTGCCAAATCCAAAACCAGAGCCAAACACAAACTGAATCGTATTTTTTGAGTTCGGGATTGCACATTTTATCAGTTGTGTCATTTGAATAAAAGTAAATGTAGTCGAAACCGTAAAGAAACCGGATAGAAGGTATTCCTTTCCTGATAACGGAATAAAGCAAAAGTAATTTATAGAGGATAAATGCAACATATATGCGGAATATAACTCTAACTTACAATTTATTGAATGACTTATAATAAGTGTATAAAGTAGATGACTCAAGGAAACTTTAATGATTATATTTTTCATGTCTTGTTCATAATTTCATAGAATTATTATTGGAATTCAACTTTATACATGTACTTTTGTTCTAATTATCTGATAACAATTTAATTTTAAAAAAATATGGACAAAATTTCAAATGTAGTTAAACCCGGTGTTGTTACCGGAACAGATTTGCAGTATATTTTCAAAGTTGCCAAAGCCAATGGTTTTGCCATTCCTGCTGTGAATGTGGTGGGTTCGTCAACTGTAAATGCCGTGATTGAAGCTGCCAAGGTGGCAAATGCACCTGTAATGATTCAGTTTTCGAATGGTGGTGCAGCTTTTAATGCCGGAAAGGGATTGAAAATGGAAGGTCAACAAGCAGCTATTCTGGGTGCCGTGGCAGGTGCAAAACATATTCATACACTGGCCGAAGCTTACGGAGTACATGTTGTATTGCATACCGACCATGCTGCAAAAAAACTTCTTCCATGGATTGATGGATTGCTTGATGCAAGTGAAAAAAACTTTGCTGAAACAGGTAAACCCCTTTTCAGTTCACACATGCTCGATTTATCAGAAGAACCGCTGGAAGAAAATATTGAAATCAGCAAACGTTACCTAGAACGTATGAGTAAAATGGGAATGACTCTCGAAATTGAACTCGGTATTACCGGTGGAGAAGAAGATGGTGTGGATAATAGTGGAGTAGATAACAGCCTGCTTTACACACAACCCGAAGATGTATATTATGCTTACAATGAATTGAGTAAAGTGTCGCCTAACTTTACAATTGCTGCTTCGTTTGGTAATGTTCATGGTGTTTATAAACCCGGAAACGTAAAACTTATGCCTGTAATCCTCAAAAACTCACAGGATTATATTAAAGCTAAAGACGGATTGGATGTATCTCATCCGGTTAATTTTGTATTCCACGGTGGTTCCGGATCAACACACGAAGAAATTCGTGAAGCTATAAGCTACGGTGTAGTAAAAATGAATATCGATACCGATACACAGTGGGCTTATTGGGATGGTGTACGTGGTTTTGAAGCTAAGAATCATGATTATTTGCAGGGTCAGATTGGTAATCCTGAAGGCACTGAAAAGCCAAACAAGAAGTTCTACGATCCACGGGTATGGTTACGTAAAGGTGAAGAATCTTTAATTGCTCGTTTGCAGATTGCTTTTCAGGATTTGAATGCTATAAACAGCATTTAATTTGATTTAGAATTTGATAAATTCAATAAATAAAGGCTGTCAGTTAATATCTGACAGCCTTTATTTATTGAAAATTTATTTCGTTACAAAATTATCTTACCTAATCTATTCCCAACTTTTACCAATACTACACCATTAAGTGCTGAACCTGAAATTGAATTCAGGCCGTCATTAGTAACTGAATGTATCACGTGTTGTCCGGTAGAATTATAAATATCAAGTGATTCGCCTGACTGTGCGTTAAACTTAATGTTTTTGTTTTCTACAAACACATTCAGGTTATTGATTAGAGAGTTTATACTTGTCAGATCGGCATTACCATTTATTGTGCGAACAACATTCATAGCTCCGGTACTTGCCATTGTCAGTGTTGCAGTATGAGTACCGGCTAAAGTAGGTGTATAAGTTATTGTCACAGCAGTATTTGGAACGTTGCCTCCTGTTTGTGTAACAGTATTTTGTGATAACGTGAATAAATCAGCATTTGTACCACTAATAGTGAGTCCAAGATCAGTAGTTAGATTTACAGCACTTACATTGATAATTTCAGTTGCAGAACTTCCAACGCTTGAAGTTAATGAAGGATTAGTAACATCGGTTAAAGTTAAGGTAGGGGCTGCAGTAACATATAATCTGTAAATTGCTGTTGCATCACAATATCCGTTTGCCGATGCTTGTGTAGCTGTTATAGTAGTTCTCCCTATTGATACCGGAGTAACTTCGCCGGTAGTTGAATTTACAGTTGCAACACCTGTAGCAGAACTTGAATAGGTAATAGCTCCTGAATTTAAGGAAGTAGCTGTTTGTGTAAATGCTGCATCCCCTATAATTTTACTAATTGAATCGGTTGCAAATGCCAAATTAGATTGGTTACAGGATATTGTATAGTATACATTTACATTGTCGATAAAAGCTCTTTTGGCAGTGGTAGCTATTGTTATGGTTGAATTAGCAGTTCCACCTATAAAAGTTAGTACTTTATTTACAAATGATGAATCAATCGTTGCAGAATAAGTAACAGTTTGGGGCGTTAGACCTGTTACAGTTACAGTAATTGAACCCTCTACAGTAGTCCATCCTTTAACATCAAAACTTACGTTAAATTTCCCTCCATTAACAGATAAGTCAATCATTTTTGATGTTATTGAACCGACTGCACCGCTTTTACCTAATCTAACTGCACCACCTGCTTGATATCCTGTTGTAATAGTCGGGAAACTAGTATCACCTATCCATGCAGAACTTGACCCGCTTGTAGATGCATTGTCTCCTGATTTAATTGTTGAAAAATCATCCTGCAACATATAAGTAGTTTGTGCTTTTGATGCAAAAGTAATGAAAAAAATCATTGATAATAATAAAGTTAGTTTTCTCATATAAAACCTTTTAAGAGATAAATAATTTGAATTTATTATGCATTTTAAACGTGAAAATTATCTATAAATGAATTCCAAATTTGAAATGATAACAACAAAGATAGTATAAAAATTCAAAAAAACTTATATTTTTTGTAGTCTGTATCCATAAACGTTACCATATTAATAAAGTTTAAGTATATTATTATAATGTTATTACAAAAGAAATATTAGTTATTTTGTTAGTATTTTTACATGAATTCACCATGATTGTATGGGTAAAAATTCAATATATATACCGAAGTAATTAATCTGACATAATAATTTGTAACACATTAATCTACTGGCTTTTTTGTCTTGATTCTTGGCTCTTGATTCTTGCGTTCTATATATTTAGATTATTTGGTGTCACATTTATAACGCACTTTTTGAGTGAATTTGATTTACAGATTGGATTTCAATATCATTGAACAAGAAAATAACAGGTATTTCATTTGAGTTTGCAAATAATTCGTTATTTTTGCGCTCTTTTCAGTCGAAAAAATGAAATCTAACTTGTTTACTTTGGTTTAAATTGTGTAATCTAACCTATATACATTGTATATTTATTATAAACTCCATTAATTCTGTATACTAAAAATGAAAAATAAATACATTGATCTTATTGAACAAAGTTTTGAATTTCCAAACGATGAATTTAATGTAATTGAAAATGAACTGGAGTGGTGCGGTATTCCTTTGATGGATATTATTAAGCAATATGGCACTCCATTGCGTATTTCTTACCTGCCGAAAATAGCTGAAAACATTCAGAAAGCACGTCGTATGTTTAATGTGGCTATGGCAAAGGTAGACTATGAAGGCGATTATAATTATTGTTATTGCACTAAGAGTTCGCATTTTTCGTTTGTACTTGAAGAGGTATTGAAACATGGAGTACATATTGAAACATCCTCTGCATTCGATATTAATATATTAGAGTCATTATTCGAGCAAAGTTTAATCAAACAGGATACTTTTGTTGTATGTAACGGATTTAAACGCCCTCAATATGTTGAAAACATTCAAAATTTAATGCGTCAGGGATTCTCAAACGTTATACCTATTTTGGATAATAAGTTTGAACTTGACTTGTTTCTAAAGGATTTTGATATTAAGTTTAATGTAGGTATTCGTATCGCCGCGGAAGAAGAACCCAAGTTCGATTTCTACACATCTCGTTTAGGTATTCGATATAACGATATCATTCCTTACTATATGAAGCAAATTGCCAATAACCCACAAGTGGAATTGAAAATGCTTCATTTCTTTATAAATACCGGTGTGAAAGATACTGCTTATTATTGGAATGAGTTGAATAAGGCTGTAAATTTGTATTGCGAGCTTAAAAAGAAGTGTGCTACGCTGGATAGTCTGAATATTGGTGGAGGCTTCCCGATTCAAACTCACTTAGATATGGTTTATGATTATGAATACATGGCCGAAGAAATTGTTGCACAGGTCAAAACAATATGTACACAAAATGGAGTACCTGAACCACACATATTTACTGAGTTCGGATCGTATACAGTTGGCGAAAGCGGTGCAATGCTTTACTCTATTGTAAATCAGAAAAAGCAAAATGACCGTGAACTTTGGAATATGATTGACAGTTCGTTTATGACAACGCTGCCTGATACCTGGGCAATCAACCAACGATATGTGTTTTTGGCCTGCAACAATTGGGATTCGGAATACGAACGGGTTAATTTAGGAGGACTTACCTGTGATAGTGAAGATTTTTATAATGCTGAGGTTCATTCTAATGCGGTTTTCTTACCTAAGATGCATGAAGACCGTGAGCAATATATTGGGTTTTTTCATACCGGTGCGTATCAGGAATCGTTGAGTGGATTTGGAGGAATTCAACATTGCCTGATTCCAGCCCCCAAGTTGGTTATTATTGACAAAGATGAAGATGGGGAATATTTTACTAAGTTATTTGCAAAAGAACAAAGCTATAAATCGATGTTGAAAATTTTAGGATACTAGTTCAGTTTTATGTTTTAAAGTTGAAAGTTTATAAAGTGATAAACACAGAAAAGCCTCCATTCAAGGAGGCTTTTCTGTGTTTATGGGAAGTTTATTGCAGGTCAACACGTTTCTTTCCAACGCCTTCATCGATAATCACTTTTTCAGGAGGTGAGAGAAGTGATGAGGGATCACTCAAAATTTTATTAAGTATTCGCATAGACGAAGCATAGTAAAACCCATCACAAATTCGCTCATCAAGTACAAATTTCAGCTGAATACTTTTATTCGATTTCATATCACCATTACGGTCAATAGAGTGTCGGCGAGATTTTTTTCCCATGGCTACAAACATGCTACAAGTTCCGAATTCGTACAAATGGTGGTAAATAGATTCAACCCCGATTGAACCGATATTGGTAAGGAAAATAGTGGAATGCCAGGGACTTGCTTTATTAATAAATTTTGGCATCAGGCCTACTTTGTCGAGATGCAATAAACTGAAAACTACAAAACGCAACAGAAATTCAGGTAAAATTCCCAAGATTTTTGAAATAGTGTCGGACGAATTCTGTTGACCTTGTTTCTGATTGTTTTCCTGTTCATGTCGGGTTTTGTGGACAATATCCTGTAAGGTGTCGGTCGGCAAAAAGTATGGTTTGATAAGTGTTTCTTCGCCTTCGTCGGACAATGAACGTTTTACTGCTATGGAGAAATTAACATGATTGCGTGCAAAAATTTTATTCCAGATGACAAATCGGTTCAAGTGCGGTCGTTGAGAAATAAGCCGCACCAACGATGCCATAATTACATGCATTACAGATAAATCAGGTATATCTTCTTTGTGTTCTTTTATAAATGCTTCGATGTGGTCAATATCGACTTTCTCCTCGAAGAAATTTTGAGCATCCATCCGGGTGCGGAGAAAGTAAGGTATGACCGAGAAAACAGCATCTACCTTTTTGACCCGCCATCCATCGTACCTGTCGCCAAAACTCCAGCGAAAATACTTTAACTGATTTAGTTCATTCATACTTTACTATTTAAGATTAATCTGCCAAAGATAACAAAACAAATTGAATAGTCGATTATTCCAAATCTCAGGTTGATTTACGTTGCGATTAGTTTTAAAATTGCAATTTAAGAACAACTTAGAAAGTAGTATGCGTGTTCTTTAATTTCATGGCTTTATTTTCTGTGATTTGTCCATTATCCAGCATAAATCGAACGACATTCAACACTTTAGTTTCCTTATATGGTATTTTTGATAGTAGTGCGTTAACCGTCAATTCTTGCAATGTCAACATCTGATGAATAGCCTTCCGTATTGTTTCAAATTCATCGGTTGATACATTTGTCTCTTTCTTTTTAAGGCAGATATCACATTTTCCACACGGTTTTGCTTCTTTTTCTCCAAAATAGGAAAGCAATATTTTACTGCGACATGTATTTTCTTCCTGAGCATAGTTGAGTACGCTTGTAATTCGGGTAATGAATCTTTCGCGGCGGTCGTCATAAGCTTCTTTTCCCAGAGCAAGACGTTGAGTGGCTTCTCGTTCACGCACAAAAGTGAGAAAAGGAGTTTTTTTGCGTGGAATATACTGAATAACCCTATCTTTTGCCAATCCAACCAATTGTTCATATACTTTATCATGGGTCCATTCTAATCGTTTAGCCAGGGTGTCTTCATTGATAGATGCCAAATCGGTAAATAATCCGGTGTACGAGCGGAGCAAAATATGTATGAGTTTTTCCTGTTCCGGAGTATGTTTAATATTGTAGAGATCATCTTTTCCAACTGTAAAAAGTACACGCGAGGAACTATCTTGTTCATCAGTTAGCTCAATGTATCCGGCTTGTTGCAGGATTTTCATACTACTGTAGGTGATTAATATTGGTAGTTTAAAACTGGAGCAGAAATCAGCAATATCAAAGGCAAAAACCGAATCTAGACCTGAACCGACTGCCATTTGGTAATAATTTCCAAGCGATTCATATACTTTACGAATCATGTCTTTTTCGGGAAAGCTGTCGGCGATACGTTTTTTTAGTTTGGTGGCATCACCGTTGTTGTAAAGTAAAACAGCGTAGGCTTTTTGTTCATCGCGCCCTGCCCTACCCGCTTCCTGAAAATACGCTTCGAGCGAGTCCGGTAAATCGAGATGAATTACCGTACGCACTTCGGCTTTATCGATTCCCATTCCAAAGGCATTGGTAGCTACAATAACCCGTGTATCACCCGATTTCCAACGGGATTGCTTGGCATCTTTTGTTTCATTCTTCAGTCCGGCATGAAAGTTTTCAGCTGAAATACCATTCATATTCAGAAAATCAGCCACTTCTTTGGTTTTCTTTCTGTTGCGGACATAAACTACCGATGTCCCCGGAACGTTATTCAGAATTTTCAGCAGATTTTCATCCTTGTTTTCCACCGTTCGTACTACATAAGCCAAATTAGAGCGATGAAAGCTTTTCTGAAAAAGATTCGGGACTTTAAACTGGAGTTGCTTCTGAATATCATCAACTACTTCGTGAGTGGCAGTGGCTGTTAGTGCCAGCACAGGCACTTCGGGTAGTAATTCCCTGATATAAGCTATGCGTAGATACGACGGGCGAAAATCATAACCCCATTGCGAGATACAATGCGATTCGTCTACAGCAATCATACACACTTTTGTCTGTTTGATTTTCTCCATAAAAATAGGCGTTGCCAATCGCTCAGGCGAAACATACAAAAATTTGTAAGCCTCAAACACGGCATTATCTAACGTCATCAGAATATCGTTATGCGACATGCCTGAGAAAATGGCTGCTGCTGCAATGTCCCGCTTTTTCAGGTTTTCCACCTGATCCTTCATCAATGCAATAAGCGGCGTAACCACCACGCAAAGTCCTTCCATAGCCATGGTAGGCACCTGAAAAGTCAGCGACTTTCCACCACCTGTCGGCATTAACCCAAGCGTATCCTTACCCGCTGCAATGCTTCGGATAATATCACCCTGAAGCGGTCGAAACTCATCGTAGCCCCAGTATTGCTTGAGAATTTGAAGGTATTGTTGCATGTATTCCAGTTAAAAACACGAATAAGAAATTGTAAATGCTTATTGTAATTTGAAAGTAATAGGCATAGTATACCAAACAGAAACATTTTCTCCATTTTGTTTTCCCGGTATAAAGTCAGGCAAGAGTTCAATAACACGAATTGCTTCTTTGTCGCACTCAGGCGATAATGAACGAATAACCTCTACTCTTTCAACCTTCCCTGTTTTAGAAACCACAAATCGAAGAATTACTTTACCCTGAATGCCATTTCTAAATGCAGAAACTGGATATTTGATGTTTTTGTTGATGAAATTCAGTAAACTCATTTCTCCACCGGGAAACTGGGGCATTTGTTCAATAACCTGATAAATTTTCTCATTATTTTCATTTTTGTTATCTGTGGTAAGTTTATAGGTGATTGGTAGTGTGTACCAAACCGCCACGTTTTCTCCATTTTGTTTGCCGGGAATAAATTTTGGTAGAAGTTTTATAACCCGAACAGCTTCTTTATCACAATCAGGGTTTAGAGATCGAACAACCTCCACCCTTTCTACTTGACCTGTTTTAGAAACGATAAAACGAACAATTACTCTACCCTGAATGCCTTTTTCTTGTGCAACAACAGGATATTTGACAGTATTAGCAATAAATTTCAGTAATTCTTTTTCGCCACCCGGAAACTGAGGCATTTGTTTAATAACCGTATAAACAGGTTCTTGTGTTGTTCTCGAAATTGAATCAGTGCTACATTTAGTAGCTGCATTTACCTGAAAAAGGATAGACAAATTGAAGATGAAAAGAATGAAGTTTGCTTTCATTTTAATATGGTTTATTTGTTAATGTAATCTTTCTGGTCTTATATTCTAATTGCAAAAATACATGAAAAAACTTATTCCGTTTTATCCTGATTCGGATTTTTGTTCTTTTTGTTTTGGGGCGAAGCTTTCACGCTTTTGGCTACTTCCTGCACATAGAGATAGAATTTCCCCCAATCTTCATTAACCGATTTCATAGCCTTAATCAAATTCAGATAGTTTCCAAGAACTGATTCCAATTCTTTGCGCATTGAAGTTGCCGATGGCTGGCTATGCAGCTCAGCATTGGCTCCAATCTGATCGTTGTACTGTGTCTCAAAATGATTGATAGCCGTAATGAGCAGTTCCATAATTTCGATAAAATGCAACCGTTCAGCCCGTTCTTTGTTCTCCGGCAGTTGCAATTGTCGGGCAAGGTGGGTCATGTCAGCCGATTTCGAAAGATACGATTCCTGAAACACCTTCTTTCCTTTTAGCCTGAACAACGCCAACAATTGTTGAGCATCAGTTTGTCCGCCGAATCCTTTCGCTTTTGAATATCCCCGAAGCACAAGCCTGGCCGCGAGATACATATCAGTTCGATTCGTGTTGGCTTCTGCCACCTGTTTGCCTTTCCCGCTGTAAGCCTTTTTACCGAAAACAGCATAATATTTCCCGAATTCAGTCTTCAGCACATCGAGTAGCGGGTGATTTCCCATCAATACATTCGCTGTGGTTTCGGAATACCGGATTATCTCTTCGCACATGAATGTCAATCCCGATACACTAATTCTGGATAAAGTAATTTTCATATACATATATTTAAGTATAAATACTAAATTATAATTGATAAATACTTTGCAAATATACAATATATATTTTAAATTATTTATTTTACATTTGTAAATATTATATATTAATTAAATAGATATATATTTACATTTAATTGTATTATATTTATACATAAATAAAATACTAAACATAATACATATACTACAAATATATTTTAATCAATATATATATTATTTTATTATAAAATAATTAAAAACAAATGATTATTCACAAAATGTAAAGTATATACAGAAGGGATAAAATTTCAATAACCCCGTTCAAGTGTAGCGAAGCGAAAGGCAATGCTTGGAGTTGAGAATACATGATGAAACGAACCAGAAGCGGGTCGAACTATCCGAAAATTGTTCAGGCTCATTCGGGGTTGTAGAGTTGTGGAAGTTCATTTGCTCCGCACTTCGTACGTGGTTATTGAAATTCAACGGTTTCGGCGTAAAAGTCTGACCCTCTTATTGGGATTCTCTAAATTTGAATCAAACTATTAAATATGGATAATCAAAAAAGATAATCAGAGAGTAGTTTTTGAAGCTCCTTTGGGGGTTGGGGGTCATAAAACAAATTTTTAAGAAACATGTCAATAATAGATTCTACATATTTATCAATAAAAATCGTATTTTTGTATCCAATAATAACGAGATATTTATGAAGACAATATTTACATACAAAGTTGCAATTGCCCTGTTAGCAGTAGTTTTATTAGGTTTGTCGGCTACTGTTACTGCTCAAACCAATTACTATTTTTATGTTCAACTGAAGAACAAAAACAACACAACGTATTCGCTTTCCAATCCTTCGGCTTATCTTTCGCAACGGTCAATTGACCGTCGTACGGCTTTTAATGTAGCTTTAGATTCTACCGATTTACCTGTGAATACGGCTTACATTAAACAGATTGAGAATTTGGGTGCTCACGTACATTGTGCCAGCAAATGGATGAACGGCGTGACTGTGAAACTGACCGATTCAACAAAAATGAGTCAGGTGCGTGCGTTACCCTATGTAAAATCTGTACAATATACAGGTTTGCAAGTTGGTGCTTTGCTTACTCCTTCAGTAAAAAACAATTCAAAAGCTGCATTTAATTATGGAATTGCTGCCGGACAAATTAATCAGCTAAACGGAGCGCAGCTTCACAATGAAGGTTATCGGGGGAAAGGTATTCAAGTTGCGGTTATCGATGCCGGTTTTACCAACGTGAATACCAACGTTTGCTTTGATAGTTTGCGCTTGCAGGGGCGGTTGTTGGGAACAAAAGATGTTATCAATCCCACGTCCAATATTTTTTCCGAGGATAATCATGGGGCTATGGTTTTGTCGAGTATGACAGGAAATATGCCCGGACAGTATCTCGGAACAGCTCCCGATGCTTCTTATTGGCTTATCCGTACAGAATATAGTCCGACTGAGTATAAGGTTGAAACCGATTTCTGGTGTTCGGGAATTGAATTTGCCGACAGTGTGGGTGTAGATATTGCTACTTCATCGCTTGGATATTCTACTTTCGATGATTCGAGAATGGATTTCAGCTATGCCGATATGAATGGGAAAGTTTCGCGGGCAAGCCGTGCAGCAACTATTGCCAGCCAAAAAGGAATGGTAGTTTTGGTTGCTGCCGGAAATGAAGGTGATGTTACAAATTCATGGCATTATATAAGCTCTCCATCTGATGCTGAAGGCATAATTACTGTTGGGTCGGTTACTTCAACCGGTACTCCAAGTAGTTTCTCTTCGTACGGACCAAGTTCTGATGGTCGTGTAAAACCTGAGATATGTGCTACGGGGTCTTCATCAGCACTTGTTTCTACTGGCGGCACGCTAACATACAATAGTGGAACATCCTTTGCTACACCTATTATGGCGGGTATGATGGCTTGTCTGCTTCAAAAGTACAAATCACAAAATCAATACCCGAGTATTTCGACTTTAATACAGTCTGTAATCAAAACAGGAAATCATTTTAATAGTCCTACTGCACAAATGGGTTACGGAATACCTGATTTTAAAGTGGCCGAACAAAACCTGAGTGTTTTGAATATGCTGAGACAAATTTATAGCAGCAGTTTTATTTTGGCTTATAATTCTGGTGATAAATCAATTAGTATCGATTTTGTTGATATTTCAGCTCTTAAACAATCATCAGTACGAATCTATTCATTAACCGGCGAATTGCTGTTAAATCAAGCATTGACGAATTTATCGACAAGGTTGAATACTGAAAATTTTTCAACCGGAATTTACGCGGTTTGTGTAATTGAAAATGGAAAAACTGAAACAAGAAAAATTATTATTAGTAAGTAGTTTATAGCATTACAGTTTGGGAATAACAATCTAAAAATCAAATAAAAGAAAAGAGAATGGAACGCTGATTTACTCTGATATAACGGATAAAAAACGGATTAGAAATCCCGATAAATCGGTATTGATTTAGGAGCATAATCAAAAATGCTTGCATTTTTATAATCCTTTTAAGATCAGCTTAAACCGCGAAAATCAGCGTTCTATTGGTCATTTATTTCTTAGGAGTAAGTAGTAAGCAGCAGACAGAAAATATAATTATTTCAAACTTTTCAACCCAATTGAATCTGATAAAAAATGACTTCCATAACACTTTCCGAACTTACAACTCAAATTCAGGAAACCATTCGGTCGACTTTCGATTCATCTGTATGGATACGTGCAGAGATAAGTGAGTTGCGCGAAAATCCGGGAGGCCATTGCTACCTGGAGTTGATTGAAAAGGATAATGGTTCGGATGCCATACTTGCCAAAACTAAAGCTACTATATGGGCAAACACATACCGAATGTTGAAACCCTATTTTGAGAGTAGTACAGGACAGGTTCTACGTTCAGGATTGAATGTATTGGTGGCGGTAACAGTTGAATTTCATGGAGTTTACGGTTTCAGTTTGAATATCCGCGATATTGACCCAACTTTTACGATTGGTGAAATGGCTGCCCGCAGATTGCAAATTATTCGCCGACTTGAGTCGGATGGAATTGCGGACATGAACAAGCAACTGGAATTGCCTGTTTTACCGCAACGTTTAGCTATAATTTCTTCGGCCACTGCTGCCGGTTATGGTGATTTTTGCGATCAGTTGAAAAATGATGACTTTGCCTTTAACATAAAACTTTTTCCGGCTATTATGCAAGGCGATCAGGCTGAAGGCTCGATTATCGCTGCATTGGAAAAAATCTATGAGAATATTGACCTGTTTGATGTAGTGGTGATTATTCGTGGCGGTGGTGCAACAACTGATTTAGCTTGTTTTGATTCGTATGACCTTGCATTGAATTGTGCTCAGTTTCCATTACCTGTCCTCGCAGGAATAGGTCATCAACGTGATATTTCCATTTTGGATATGGTGGCTCATACCAGCGTGAAAACTCCAACAGCTGCAGCTGAATTTCTGATTTCATTGATGCAACAAGCCGAAAATGAAGTCAATTCTATTTTATTGGAAATCACTGACTCAGTAAAAAACAAAATTGAAGATGAATTCCGTTTTTTTGATCTGACTCAGATGCGTATCCGTCAGGTTTTGACCAGTTGGGTGATACGAAAAACTCACAAACTAGATAATCTAAAGACAGGTTTACAATCAGCAGTCAGACTTCGTTTTTTGAAGGAAAACAACCGTCTGGCTTTGTTGGAAAATAATATTGAAACACATTCTCCTGTTTACCTGCTAAAACATGGCTACACCATAAGTTCCCTGAATGGAAAACGTATAACTTCTATTAATCAGGTAAAGAAGGGTGTAAAAATTCGTACCTTTGTTGCAGATGGCAATTTTGAAAGCGAGGTAGTTGCCCCTAACCTCTAAAGGGGAATAAGAAATATTAGTGCTGAATTATCTTATAATATGATTGATAAACAAAAAGAATCACAAGACAAAAGTAGCTTCAGTTCCCCTTTAGGGGTTAGGGATCATCTTATCAAAATCTGCGGGATGAAAATCCCCGATAATATACGAGCAGTCGCGGCCTTGCAGCCCAATTTTATGGGTTTTATTTTTTACCCAAAATCGCCACGTTATGCCGAACCATTGAACATTACCACGTTGAATGAACTGCCGGCAAGCATTAAAAAGATAGGCGTGTTTGTCAATGAAGATTTAGAAAATATTCTGACAATTGCTACCAAGTACAATCTGGACGGAGTACAATTGCACGGTAACGAACTGGAAAGTATGTGCAAAGAACTTCACAAATCGGGTTTTATCGTGATAAAGGCATTTCCCATTGCGGAAGCCTATAACTTTAAAGTCACAAAAAAATATGAAGGCACCTGCGACTATTTCCTTTTCGACACCAAAACCGATGCGTATGGCGGCTCAGGTGTGAAGTTCAACTGGGGAATGCTGAACGAATATGTAGGCGAAACGCCTTTTCTACTGAGTGGTGGCATTGCTGCCGATGATTCAGAAGGTATTTTGAAAATAGAGCATCCCAAATTTGCCGGAATAGATCTGAACAGTAAATTTGAGTTGAAACCGGGAGAGAAAAATGTGGAGTTATTGAGAGGATTTTTGAAGGAAATACGAAAATGATATTCGCTTCGCGATATTAATCAAACTATAAAAATGTCGAACTGCCGACCGTTGTCTGACGTCAAAATATAAATCATGAACAGAATCAAGCAATTATTCGAACAAAAGAAGGAAAATATCCTTTCGGTATATTTCACGGCCGGATTTCCAAAACTGGAAGACACAGTGCCAACGCTTCAGTGCCTGCAAGCAAACGGAGTGGATTTGGTGGAGATTGGTGTACCTTTTTCAGACCCGATGGCCGATGGTGTCGTTATTCAAAACAGCAGTCACCAGGCCCTCCAAAATGGCATGAGCATTCGCAAGCTGTTCAAACAACTTACATCGATACGTGCCGACATTCATATTCCATTGGTTATGATGGGTTACCTGAATCCGGTTATGCAGTTTGGTTTCGAGGCATTTTGCAAAGAGTGCAGCAAGGTAGGAGTGGACGGAATGATTATTCCCGACTTACCTATGGCTGACTTTTTAGCTGAGTATAAAGAAATTGCCGAACGTTACGGAATAGAGTTTATCTTCCTCATCACACCCGAGACATCGGAAGCGCGCATTCGTGAGATTGACAGTCACACCAACGGATTTATCTACATGGTTTCGTCGGCAGCAACTACCGGCACTCAAACGTCGTTCGACAACAAGGTGGACTATTTCAACCGCATCAATGCAATGAACCTCAAAAACCCACGCCTGATTGGCTTTGGCATTTCCAACAAATCGACCCTCGACACGGTAAATCGCTTTTCCTCGGGCGCAATTATTGGTAGTGCTTTTATCAAAGCATTGGAAGAAACACAGGATGTAGAAAAAGCTGTAAAAATATTACTCCAAAGACTTGAAGAATAGAATTTCTCAGCACTTGAATAATCATTCAATCCGAAAATTCTCAAAAAATAATACAAAGCTATTGCAGAAATGAAAATTTGCCGTATCTTTGCACCGCATTTGAAAATAATGCAAAAAGTTTTTAACCTGGTTCGGTAGTTCAGTTGGTTAGAATGCCGCCCTGTCACGGCGGAGGTCGCGGGTTCGAGTCCCGTCCGTACCGCAAGAAGGTTAGCCAAAAAGCGACACCAAAAAGCAAAATCCCTGCAAATCGTTGATTTGCAGGGATTTTTTCATCATCACACCTTGTATTCGAGTTGCTATATTAGCCAAAATTTAGACACAAACAGACATACTTTTAGGGCTCACCCGTAAAAGTTGTGGACTAAGCGTATATTTTAGTTAATCTAAAAAGG
>JBAXMR010000023.1:0-50312 GCA_037134195.1 Paludibacter sp.
GCTTAAACCGCGAAAATCTGCGTTCTATTAATCATTTGTTTCTTAGGAGTTTATAGTCAGTAGTTTATAGTATGGGAAGTAATTATTCAGATTTCAGAGATTTGGCAGCTTATAAAAAAGCATTTCAACAAGCTTGCGAGGTTTTTGACATAACAATAAAATTTCCAAAGAATGAACAATACTCTTTAACTGATCAAATCCGCAGGTCTTCACGCTCTGTTTGTGCGAATCTTGCCGAAGCATATCGGAAAAGGGATTATCACCGACACTTTTTACTCAAAATCACAGATTGTCTTGGAGAAAATAGCGAAACTCTAGTCTGGCTCGATTTTGCACTTAATTGCAATTATATTAACACTGAAGTCTATAAAAAATATTTCGAACTGAATGCTGAAGTTGGCAAACTACTTACACACATGTACAATAACCCGGATAAATACGGCGTTATTCCATTATAAACCAAATGTATTTACTTTTAATAAACTATAATTTACAAACTGCTGTTTATCTACAGTATAAATTATACACTCTAAACTACAGTTTCTCTACTTTATAAACTATAAATTATAAACTATAAACTACAGTTCCCTACTTTATAAACTATAAATTATAAACTGACAAATGTCGATTTCCCAAAACATAAAATCTGTCCGTCAACACATTCCACCGCATGTGCAGCTGGTTTGTGTGTCGAAATTTAATCCCAACGAATCAATAATTGAAGCTTATGAAACCGGTGAAAGAGTTTTTGGCGAAAGTAAAGTTCAGGAATTATGTGGCAAACAGGAGTCGCTCCCAAAAGATATTGTTTGGCACTTCATTGGTCATCTTCAAACTAATAAAATTAAGTATCTTGTTCCTTTTGTTTCGCTGATTCACGGGGTTGATTCCTACAAACTGCTTTCGGAGATTGATAAGCAGGCTGCCAAAGCGGGTAGGAGAGTGAATTGTCTGCTGCAGGTACATATAGCCAGTGAGGAAACCAAGTTTGGTTTTTCAGCCGAGGAACTGCTCGAAATGCTCTCGTTGGGTGAATGGAAACAACTCAGCCACGTACAAATCTGCGGGTTAATGGGCATGGCTACCTATACCGAAAACCGGGATCAAATCCGGGCTGAATTCCGTGGTTTGAAAACACTCTTTGATAAAGCCAAATCGGGTTATTTTGCTTCAGAACCCTCATTCTGCGAACTTTCCATGGGTATGTCCGACGATTACCTGCTTGCCATTGCAGAAGGAAGCACACTGGTGCGCGTCGGGAGTTCCATTTTCGGACACCGGAATTACTAACGTATTATTTAGCTGATGCTGCCAACTGCCAACTACAAACTACTGACTATATTAGGTCCTACTGCCTGCGGAAAAACAACACTGGCTTGTGCTTTGGCTCATAAGCTTGGCGCAGAGATTATCAGTGCCGATTCGCGTCAGGTTTATCGGGGTATGGATATTGGTACAGGTAAAGATTTAGCTGAGTATAAGGTTGGCGGAGAACCGGTTTCATATCATTTGATAGATATCTGTGAGGCTGGTGAAAAGTACAATGTGTTTGAGTTTCAGCACGATTTCCATAAAGCTTTCTCCGAAATTCAAAGCAAAGGAAAACTCCCCATACTGTGTGGTGGTACAGGAATGTATATCGAATCTGTTCTCAGGGGTTATAAATTGCCTAAAGTACCCGAAAACACTGCTTTACGCCAACAACTGGAAGGCAAAACGATTGAAGAACTGTCGGAAATTCTGAGTCAGTATGTATCCCTGCATAATAAATCCGATCTCGATTCAGCCAAACGAACCATTCGTGCCATTGAAATTGCTGAATACAGCCTACACAACGAGCCTGAATACAATGAATTCCAACCCCTTAACAGCCTGATAATCGGATTGGATCTTGACAGAGAACTTCGTCGGGAAAGAATAACGAAGCGACTCACCGAGCGAATGAATCAAGGTATGATTCACGAAGTTAAGTCGTTGCTTGACAAAGGAATCCCGGCTGAAGACTTAATCTATTACGGTCTTGAATACAAATTTGTAACGCAATACCTTACCGGCGAATTAAGCTACAAAGAAATGTTCACTCAACTCGAAATTGCGATTCATCAGTTTGCCAAACGCCAAATGACCTGGTTCAGAGGTATGGAACGACGTGGGTTTACGATTCACTGGATTTCGGCTGAATTGCCTCTGGAAGAGAAAGTGGAAAAAGTATTAAAAATCCCGTATCTGCCTAAGCCGACACTGGATTTGGGTATTGCAAACTATTTGTTTATTCCTTAACCGCCCCCGCCTCAGGGTATGTCGTGTGGCAAATATGTCCTTCTAAACGACACCAAGCGATAGAATCGTGAGGTAGCCAGCACTAAGCTAAATACATTTAATGGCCTCTTTAACCGTCATTTTTACGTTCATGTTTCTGGATGTTGCCAGTTGATTACAAACAGAGATAATACCATTATCAAGTACATCCTGTCCGTTAAAAATCTCTGCACTCATACAGTCAACCGTGCATGCAAGGATTCCTGCATCACTCAGAGATTCAAGACTTTTTATACCTGCATTGTTTTTACCAATACCGGCATCGTTAAAAAAAACAGCTTTAAGGCGATGTTTCTGAGCATAATGTCCTGCACTTACACCGCCATGTGAACCACACACAACAATATCGCCTGCATTGCTCTCGTTTAAGAAAGTGATACTATCAGTTACCGTAATACTCACTCCATCAATTTGTGTTTGAATTTGTTTTTTCAGGTCAACCTTGCTAGTGCTATCTTTCTTTTCGTTAGTAAGAGATTCGAAATTCTCATTCTCTTGAGTCGAAGAAGTAGGAGCGAAACTATTGATTATTCTGGCAACGGCTTCCTGCACTGAATCGCCGGGTTGGATACCTGTTTCTTCTGCTAAGGTATTGGAGTGACTTATAATCCCGCTCTCCCAGGTATCGCGCGAAACACCTATTTCGGCGCTGTTGTGATCAACAGCACAAGCCAGAATATTCTCAGCTTCATAATGTGAGAGACCACTGATACCTGCCTGATTTTTGCCTATACCGGCATTGTTGAGGAAAACCGCTTTTACATGACAGTTTTTTAGCTTTCGGGCAAAAGTCCCGTTGTCACCGCAATGTGATGCGCATACAAGAATAGGACTTGTATTGTCGGGTTGTACATCACCTAAACTATCCAGGAGTATTACAGCTTCAGGTAATTCCATTTTGTATCTGATTGTCATGTTATTTGCAAGTTATATTTATCTGACAAATTGAATGTTGATGTAAGAAAAAAAGAACAGGAACGCTGATTTCCGCTGATTAAAATAAAAAAAACGGATTTTAAAACGGATTTTATCCCCGATAAATCGGGGAACATTTAAGAGTGAGTTCTTAATCATTTCGAATAGTCGAAATTTAAATCCGTTTTAAAATCCGCTAAATTAGCGTAAATCTGCGTTCTATTACCTTTTTAATATTATAACTTACTTAAAATCTATTATTTACCATCAACTAAACCGCTGCCAGTTTAGCTTTGGCAATTGATATTCCCTTTTCGTAGGCTTTGATGTTTCCTGCAATAAACTTTTCAGGAACGTTTTCCCTTACTATCTGAATCATCTCGTCATGCGAATAGCCTCTGAATTCGGCATAGATGGCCAGCATCACGATATTCATCATTTTGCTGATATCAAAATCCGAACTTTTATATTCCTCAGGATCAATAATAAATGTCTTTTTCCCTGCTCTCTTAATCAGCTCTGTTTTAGATTCGGGCATATCTTTTTCCAGTTTGGTGTTAACGCTGGAAGTGGATAACTCAAAAGTACTTGAGAAAATAACGCCATCGTCTTTCAGGCAATGCAAATAACGCAGTGTTTCAGTTTGTTCGAATGACAACAGGTAATCCACATCACCTGCTTTGATAAAAGGTGATAATACCGGCTTATTTGAATAGCGGAAATGACTTTCGACACCTCCACCACGTTGTCCCAAACCAATTACGTCTGATATTTTTAATTCATAACCAAGCTTCATGTAATACTTGCTTAAGAGGTTGCTGAAAAGGAGAATTCCTTGTCCTCCCACACCAGCTATGATAATATTTTTTCCTGTATCCTGCATTTTTATGATTTTATGGCGTCAAACTTACAAGCTGTAGAACATAATCCACAGCCCACACAAAGATCCTCGTTAATAACTATTTCAACTTTTCCGTCCTTGCCTTTTTTACTCTCTATAGCTAAACATCCAATTTTGATACACTTCCGGCATTGCGTACAAAGATCCTGATCAATAGAATAAAGTGGACCTTTAGGCAGTTTAAATTTGGTTACGCACGGTTTTTCTACTATAACTACGGAATTAGTATCTGCATTTACGGCATTCAAAATAGCCTTTTCAAGGTTTTCAAATTCGTAGGCATCTACGGTTACAATATCTTTTACACCAATGGCTTCGCATACTTTAGCAATTTCCAGTTTATTTTCCGGTTTGTAATTAAACCCAAACTCACTGGAGGCCACATGCTGACCACCGGTCATTGCCAGACAGCTATTGTCAACAATAATCGTGGTTGACTGACTGTCGTTGAAAATCAGATTCATCAGTCCGTTGATTCCGGTTGCCCAAAAACCACCATCGCCTATCATGGCCACAAATTTTTCTTTGTGGTCTGTCGCCACGTTGAAACCATGAGCCAGCGCAATGCTCGACCCCATACATTTTTGTAGTTGATAGGATTCCATGTGCGGAAAGCACCCGATTAAACCACAGGTAACATCGGCAGCCCCCTTGATTTTATGTTTACGTAATATTTGTGATATAAAGAGGTGCGAACATCCGGCACAACTAACAGGCAGTCGGAAAGGAATGCCTTCCATAAGCGTTCTTTTTGGTGCATCCGGTACAAGTTTTTCCTCAATAATATCCGGCGTAAAACGCATCATTTCAGGGAATTTCGGGAATAATTCTTTTCCAATCACCGCAATTCCCAAATCCTTGATATTCTTTTCCATTATATCATGACCATCTTCAATCACATAGAGTTTCTCAACGTGTGCGGCCAGTTCACGAATCAGTTTTTCCGGTAACGGCATAACCATACCCAGTTTTAAAATCGAGGCATCGGGCAACACTTCTTTGGTATAAAAATAAGGGGTGCCTGCGGTAATTACCCCAATCTTTTTACCATTCAATTCCAACCTGTTAATATCGAAGTCGTTGCTGTCGGCAGCCAGGCGTTTCATATGTGCCGGAAAGTCATTAAAGCATTTGGTCAACTTGGGATGCTCAGAACCTTTTGCATTCATCATCATGGTGGTCATGATAACTTTACTGAAACTTACAGGATATTTAACTCTGGTTTTTACTTCGTATTTGTAGTTTTCATCAACGGCAACTCCACTGGTTGTCTTGCATATGACCGAAGTAATTTTAAGTATCACCGGAGTGCTGTATTCTTCACTGATTTCGAAGGCTTTAATCATCAGGTCTTTAGCCTCCTGACTGTCGCTTGGCTCCAATACCGGGATATTGAACATATTCCCGTAATGACGAACATCGTTATAGTCGTCGCCCGCAATACGACCTACATCATCGCCAACCACCAACACCAGTCCACCGTTGATCTGACTACCGGCAGCTCCACCCAATGCATCTGCTGCCACATGTAAACCCACTGTTTTCATTACTGCCAGGCTACGATAACCTGCAAACGAAGCTCCAATGGCTACTTCTAAGCCCACTTTCTCATTCGTCGACCATTCACAATAGATATGCGGATAACGCTGTTGGGTATAATCCATTACTTCGGTAGAAGGTGTGCCCGGGAAACCGGAAGCAACTTTCACGCCTGCTTCAAATGCCCCTCTGGCAACTGCTTCGTTACCATTCATCATTTTCAGTGTGGTAATCTTGTTTTCTGTCTGCATATTAATAAAAAACTCTTCTTATTGTTTCGTATCATTATCAATTTTCTGATAATTCGACCAAAAATACTGCTTTTTTGTTGCACTCCAAAATCAAATAACAATTTATTGAAAGAAATCGTAACATTGTTGTCATAAATTCACGAATAAATTATACTGCAGCGTATATGCCAAAGTCGGAATTGAAGCCATATAAGAGCAGTTAGACAAAGTTGAATCGGGTAAGAAGTATCGCTGTTTGAGCGGGCAATTTTTTATAGCAGATAAAATAATTTGCACATTGCCGCAATGACAAAGCTTTTAGCAAAGCCTGTTTGGGGCATACAGGCTTTCCTTTCCATACTTTATATGTATGTGGAAGTCTGGAAACTAAGTTGACCATGGATTTAGGGGCAGTATTTAAACCTACCACAGACTCTTAACCCATTTTGCAACTATCCATCCAAAAAATGATAATTATCAACCAATTCATTTTTTAAAATTTGTGGTTTGGGCACTACAGATTTTTTTCGGAAAAACGGAGCATATTTATATATCAAAGCATCATAAATACGGATGACCTTTTCCTCCGGTTCAGAGCATTTACGTATGTTTATCCATTGTTCCCTGGTGTTTTGGACAACAGTTGATACACATTTTTGAGTATTCATTTGTCATACAATTTCACGCCATTCGGATTTTATATCCTTTTGCTGCAATTTGGATCGTACTGTGTTAACCACCCAATAAGCTAATAATCCCAAATGTAAATGTGCCTGAGTTGCATCATCTGATTTGTGAAAAATGGGGCGCAAATCCAGATATGTTTTCAGCGTTCAGAAACAGAATAATCTCATCTTGGAGGTCAAATAAATCATTGGTTTTCTTTGACAAGTAATTTTCAAGTCCTTGTTTCTTCCGAAACAGTTTTTGCTAATCCCGTATAATTTATCCTTAGTCAAGGTGTCAATATCACAACCCGAAAGTTCGCAAATTGAAGAATTGTCTTCCATGAAACGAACTGTTTTTAGTTCCGATGCAGGGTAAACAGCTCCTGAAACAATGTGGCTCAAAGCAAGGGATACATCTTCATCGCTCCAACCACGGGAGCTTAAATAACGGTCGATGCCTAATTCCCGAACCGCTTGCAAGGACATCCATTCGACTCCCATTTCACGTACATCCTTGTTCTTGAGAGTGTTCAAATCAACAGTATCAATATCTTTTGTCGGTTCAGATGTACCCAAGTCAACTTTCTTTTCCTTTATCATGCGCTGATAATGCGCATATCAATTCGATTGAACCTTTTTGGCTATAAAATAAACCTAATTTGACCATTTTGGGCCGATTATGTTGCAAGATGGGTTTAATAACTCTACAAACTCAATACGCTCTTGCAAATACCACCCGTTGTGCCGAAGGTTTACCGGTAACCATACATACGCCCGGAGTGGTATTGCCATTCAACGGAATACAACGGATGGTAGCTTTGGTATCTTCTTTTATTTTTTCTTCAGTTTCGGGTGTTCCGTCCCAGTGACACATCAGGAATCCGCCTTTTTCGATTTCCACCTTGAATTCGTCGTAGGAGTTTACTTCACGGGTAACGGAAGCACGGTAATCAAATGCTTTTTGGAAAATATTAGCTTGTATGTCTTTGAGCAACTGAGCGATATAACTTTCAACACCATCAATTGAAACGGTTTCCTTGCATAAAGTATCGCGACGGGCAACTTCCACGGTTCCGTTTTCCAAATCGCGTGCACCCATTGCAAGCCGAACCGGTACGCCTTTAAGTTCGTATTCGGCAAATTTCCATCCGGGTTTTTTATTGTCGTTGTTATCATATTTCACACTGATGCCTAATGCTTTCAGTTTCGGAATAATTTCGTCAACTTTTACAGAGATAGCAGTCAATTGCTCATCGTTTTTATAAATAGGTACAATTACCACCTGAAAAGGAGCGAGGTTAGGAGGGAGTACCAGCCCATTGTCATCCGAGTGAGTCATTATAAGCGCACCCATCAATCGGGTAGAAACGCCCCACGAAGTTGCCCACACGTAATCCAGTTTGTTGCTTTTATCTACGAAAGTCACATCGAAGGCTTTTGCAAAATTCTGTCCGAGGAAGTGTGAAGTCCCTGCTTGTAATGCTTTGCCGTCCTGCATTAATGCTTCAATACAGTATGTATCCAATGCACCTGCAAAACGTTCGTTTGCCGATTTTACGCCTTTTAGTACTGGAACAGCCATAAAACGTTCGGCAAAGTCGGCATAAACTTCAAGCATTTTGCGGGCTTCTTCTATGGCTTCAACTTCGGTAGCATGTGCGGTGTGACCTTCCTGCCAAAGGAATTCAGCTGTGCGCAAAAATAAACGGGTACGCATTTCCCACCGAACAACATTTGCCCACTGATTAACCAGAATTGGCAGGTCACGATAGGATTGAATCCAGTTTTTATAGGTACTCCAAATAATGGTTTCGGAAGTTGGACGAACAATCAGTTCTTCTTCCAACTTGGCATCCGGGTCAACAATTAGTCCGCTACCGTCCGGGTTTGCTTTGAGGCGGTGATGTGTTACCACGGCACATTCTTTGGCAAAACCGTCCACATGTTCAGCCTCTTTACTCAAAAACGATTTAGGAATAAAAAGTGGGAAATAGGCATTTACGTGTCCTGTTTCCTTAAACATACGGTCAAGTTCCGCCTGTATTTTTTCCCAGATAGCGTAACCATAAGGTTTTATAACCATACAACCACGTACGGCTGAGTTTTCTGCCAGGTCGGCTTTTAGCACCAAATCATTATACCACTGTGAGTAGTTTTCACTACGCGAAGTCAATTCTTTTGCCATCTCTTTATTTACTATTTATCAATTTATCATTTACTATTTCAGGACTGCAAAGATAATCAATTTTCAGGAAAAAAGTGAATTAAAAGTCGGCAGCTAGAGGTTGCGGATGGTAAATGTTTAGCTTACTGTTTACCGTTTATTGCTTACCATTCATGTAGTCAAAACCTATTTTTCCCATCGTTTCAGCTCAGTATAAAGTCGCTGAATAGGTAATCCCATGACGTTGAAGTATGAACCCTCTATGTGCTCCACACCCACAAAGCCAATCCACTCCTGCACGCCATAAGCCCCTGCTTTGTCGTAAGGTTTATAGTTTTCAAGGTAATATTCTATTTCCTGTGCGGTAAGTTTGGCAAAATGTACTTCGGTAATTACGTGGAAGGTTTTTCGTTTCGAAATGGTGCTTATGCAAACTCCGGTTATCACTTCGTGGGTTTTGCCCGATAGCCCATTAAGCATTCGTACCGCATCGGCTTTATCTTTGGGTTTGTTGAAAACACTGCCTTCGTGCCACACAACCGTGTCGGCAGTAATCAACAGGGTGTCGATAGTCATTTTTTTGCTGAATGCCTTTGCTTTTTTCTCAGCCAGATACATGGGAATATCCACCCCTACCAGTTGTGATGGATAGGTTTCCTCTACATTAATGTTATGAACTTCGAACGGAATGTTTAAACCACTTAAAAGTTCCTGTCGGCGTGGCGATTGCGACCCGAGAACGATGTGGTATTTATCTAAATGAGAGAGGGTTTGAGCAGCCAAAATTTACTTTACGATAAAGAGATTAAACAAACTGATACCAAAAGTTTTTGCCTCAAGGTAATAAAAAATAAATCCGTACGAAACCCCGATAAGCATGATTATTTTCAGAAGAGTTGATGCTTGATTGTAATCAACACGCTCTTTGGCCATATACAACAGATAAGTCAGAACAATAAAAGGGATTGCAAGTCCGAAAATAATATAGCGCAAAGTAAGTGTTCCTTCAAAATGAATAAATATTGAATTTGCAGTAAATAATCCTGCTATTGTTACAATAATTAAACCATACAAAAACCATTTTGTTCGTAATACGCCCCAAACTACCGGCATGGTATGACATTCCAACTCCCGGTCACCTTTTTCATCTTCAATATCTTTTATTATTTCACGAATCCATGTGCATAAAAATGCAAATAATGAGAAACCGCCTATCCAACCGTAAATTTGTCGGGGAATAGCGGTTTCGTAAATCAATTTACCGTACTCATTCTCAAGTATTGATAACTGACAAATTCCGACAATTAAAACAGTGATGGAAGTAATAAATGAAATAACAATGTTTCCCACAATAAACTGTCGCTTATAACTGGCTGAATAAAACCATAATAAGCCGGGAATAACGATATAAATAAAGCCAAGTGTAAAACTACGTGTGAAAAATGCCAGTATTAATCCGCATGAAATTCCTAATCCACTCAGAATCTGATGCATGAGCATTGCATTATGACGCTGTATTTTTATTCCGACCAGTTGTTTTTCCGGACGGTTAATGGCATCAATTTTAATGTCGAAGTAGTCATTCAACACATAGCCTCCTGCTGCAATAAGCACCGTTGAAGAAATTAAAAGAAAAAGAAGTGAGTTGTCAATCGGAGTCTGGAATCCGAAGGTTTGAAGAATCGGTGCAATAACAACCTTTTGCATAACAAGCTGAATAAATGCAATATAAAGCAGGTTCTGATATCGGATAACTTTCAAAAAGTTCAGCATAAACGCTTATTTATTGATGTATTTATGTCTTTTGTTGATGCTTTTGGTCAAGGTTTTATAAATATTTTTGAAATCCCTATTCTTAATCAACAATGATAAATGCTTGTCAATAGTAATATCATCCATACGTACTGCAGGTCCTGTTTGAGCATGATAGGGTGATAGTGTTTTAATCTTTTCTGCCGTTTCGTCAATTAGCGGATACATTACATTGAATGGAACATTTGAGCCTTCAAGTATCTGTGATGCAATATCGTACATGTAATTAGTAAAATTACAGGCAAAAACTGCAGCCAGATGTATTTTTCTCCTGCCTTCCGAATTCATTATGTACACTTTCTCGGAGATTTGATTTGCAAGAGCCATTAATTTTTCCTGTACATCCTGATTGCAGCCTTCAATAAATATAGGTATGTTCGTGAAATCAATAAGTTTATTTACTGAAAAAGTCTGAAGTGGATAAAGTACCCCAAACCGTGTTGAAAATCCTTCAAATTCACGAATAGAAATTGTGCCTCCGCAATGTACCTGAACACCAGCAGGCATATCCATTCGTTTTAAAGTAGAACGAAGTGCGCTGTCTTTCAAAGCATAAATATAAAAATCAGCGTCCATATATAAATCAGCAATATCTGATGTAGCCTCTGCATCAAGTTTCTTTGCTAAGGTTTCTGCATTTGTAAGACTTTTGCTATAAACCTGTTTTACAATAATTCCTTTCTCCTTCAATGCCAGTCCCAACTGAGTCGCAACATTGCCCGAACCTATAAAAACTACTTCCATCCTGATTGTTTTACTGATGTGATTTTATTGATTTCATAAATGAAATTACCATTTCCCTTTTTTTGAACCAAAAATAAGTATTCCTCCTGCTATGATAAGTAATACCGGCCACACAAAATCAGAAATATGTCGGGTAATCTGAATGATTTCGGATAATCTGAATAATAATCCAACCACAATCAACACGATTCCTGCAGTTCTGTTCGAATTAAACAATAGAAAAATGATGCCCATGAAAAGTGGATAGTTCTTGAAATCAAAGATATAAGGTTCAAAACTATCAGGTAGAATATGCATTTGTTTGATTAAAAACAAACAACCAAAAAAGAGCAAAGTAATGCCCCAGGCCAACCGGTTATCTTTTTTTACAGGCATAATGAATGGAATTTTAAGTTATCAGAAATTCTCGTAATGAATTTTTTCTGTTGCCAGCTTGCTTTCTTCGTAGGGTTTTCTTTCTTCATCGGGATAACCCATTGAAAGTATGCATAATACCGCATAATTAGTAGGGATTTTCAGAAGATTCCTAATATAATCTTCCGATGATGAGTCATCGTCTGTTTTTCGTCCGTAAACCTGAATCCAACAACTTCCTAATCCTAAATCGTGAGCCTCGAGTTGCATAATTATAGCAGCTATTGAAGCATCCTCCATCCATACATCACTTTTTTCGGTATTTGCTAATACAACAATTCCCAAAGATGATTCGGCCAGAAAATGTGAGCCGTGCAAGCGACATTCCGACAATTTTTTAAGGGTTACCTTGTCTTGTACAACAACAAATTCCCAGGGATTACTGCGTTTAGAAGCCGGCGACATCAGTGCAGCTGTTGTAATCTGAAGTATTTTTTCACTTTCAACCTGTCGAACTAAGTATTTTCGAATACTGCGTCTGGTTTTCAGAAGTTCAAAGAACGAATTCATTTATTGATTGCCGGTTTATTATTGTTTGATTTGTTTTTCAGCAAGATAGTAAATAACACTATTCGGTTTAATGAAATCTTTCAATCGGATATAAGGAATTGAAACCTCAGTCTGACCCATATAGTAAGGAGCTATTTCGTAAGGATTAAATACATAATTGATTCCTTCGTCAGTTATATAAAAATTACCATTTGGTTTAATGGAGTCAGTCCAGAAATCAGTATCTTCGATATTGATAATTGGTTCTGTATCAGTTGAATCTTTACTGTCTTCAATAATCCGTTTTTTGATAAGTTCAGCAATTCCAAGTTGACAATTTGCTTTGAAGATATCTTTTTCGGTAATCAGATTACCGGTTTTTAAATCGAAGTTATAGTAATTACGGGTTTCAAGTCCGTGAGCACCGCCCATATCCACGTATCTTTCTATACCGTAAACATATATTTTCTTGTCACTGAGTAAACTAAAACCGGACAAAGTATGTTCATTGTTGAAAGAGTACTTGTTCAGACTGTCTTTTACATTTACAAGCGGAGCATTCGTTTCTTTGTAGTCGGTCATTAACTCCTGTGCAAAAAGTGCTACTATAGAGTCGTTATGACGTAAAACATATTCAGGTCCGAAAAGGTTAGTAATAATTGTTTTGCGAATGCTTTTTAATACATTTGAATCGGCAAAAGCAACAGGAATTTCAACTTCAATGTCAATATTCAGTGCTCCTTTAGCAGTGTCGGTGGTTAAGAAGAACTTTTTCTGATAGTCTTTTTCTTCTGTTTTGATGGTTTTTTGAGTGCAGGAAAATAAAAATATTGAGGCTAAGGCACAGATAAATAAATAGATAGATTGTTTTTTCATTTTCAAAATATAATTTTTTAATTCACTGCAAATTTACTATTTTTGAACAGATAATTTCAATTTTATTGAAAAATTTTCAAATTTGTAAAAGTTTGGTATGAAATTTGAGTTTTTAGTATGATAACTAATGAGTTATTGTCAGCTCAACATCTAATAAATTTGTGATTTTTCTGTTTTGTACACAAAAAAACGAGAATGAACAAATGAAAGTATTGGAATTTATTTCAATTCAATTATCTTTAACCCGAAATTTAAGTATAAACTCTGACAGATAGTATAGAGATTATTTGCCTTAATAACAATAAAAAAAGTAATTAACAACAATTAAATGAAAATCAAAATGAAAAAGAAAATTGCAATTTTATCGCTTGTTGCGATGTTTTTATCTGTAACTGCTTTTGCTCAGACTCAAGCTCCTGCCAAAGTTGAAAAAGCTAAAACTGAAATGAAGTGTGACAAAAAAGATGCTGGAAAAGCTTGCTGCAAAGACAAAAAAGAAGGTGAAAAATGTTGCAAAGAAACCGGTAAAGCTTGTGACAAAAAAGCTGAAACTAAAAAAGCTGCTGATAAAAAATAAATCACATGAATCCAAACAAAAAGCTCTTAATCAAAAGATTAAGAGCTTTTTTCTATTTTACGAATTAAATCAATCCGTATTTTATCAGTAGTTCAGACATTTCTTCCTGAACTTTTAACGCTTCATTTCTTGCAGCTTCAGCATAATCTTTCATGGAGGAAGCATAAATAATTTGTCGGGAGGAATTTACGAGTAATCCACAAGTGCTGTTCATACCATATTTTGCTACTTCCTGAAGACTTCCTCCCTGAGCACCAACGCCGGGAACAAGTAGGAAGTGATCCGGAATAATAGAACGAATATCAGTCAGCATTTCGGCTTTGGTTGCGCCTACTACATACATCATGTTTTGATCTGTTCCCCATTTCAGGGAGGTTTTCAACACTTTTTCGAACAACCGCTCACCTGTTTCTGCATCTTTCATAAACTGGAAATCATAAGCTCCTTTGTTTGATGTAAGTACCAGCAATGTCACCCATTTACCTTCGTAAGTCAGAAATGGCGTTACTGAGTCTTCGCCCATGTATGGTGCAACTGTCACCGAGTCAAATTCCAAATTGCCAAAGAAAGTGCGAGCATACATTGCTGAAGTATTCCCTATATCACCTCGTTTGGCGTCTGCTATAATAAACTGATCCGGGTAATTGGAGCGAATGTAAGCTACTGTACGTTCCAATACTTCCCAACCTTCCAATCCGAGACTCTCGTAGAATGCGAGATTGGGTTTGTATGCCACGCATAAATCGGCAGTTGCATCAATTATTGCTTTGTTGAATTCAAAAATGGCATCGTCTGATTCATCATAAAGGAATTCCGGAATTTTGGTTGCATCGGTATCCAATCCCACGCAAAGAAATGATTTCTTGCGTTTTATGTTTTCAACTAATTCTTGTTTAGTCATATTTATATTTACAATTTAGTCATTTACAATTTACAATTTTCGATAGTTAACCAGTCAACTAATTTACAATTCACTATCTTTCAGTCGTTCGGCATTTTCTGCCACAATCAAATTGTCAATAACGCTCTGTATATCACCGTTCATAAATGCTGAGAGATTATAAATGGTGAAATTGATACGATGATCGGTAATGCGTCCCTGTGGATAGTTGTAGGTGCGTATTTTAGCCGAACGGTCACCGGTAGAAACCATGGTTTTACGTTTTGAACCAATTTCATCCAGGTATTTCTGATGTTCAATGGCATAAATACGCGAACGAAGTTCAATCATAGCCTTCGCCTTATTCTTATGTTGAGATTTTTCGTCCTGACACTGCACCGTTATTCCTGTTGGAATATGTACCAAGCGGATGGCTGAATAAGTAGTATTTACCGACTGTCCACCTGCACCTGACGAACAGAAGGTATCCACCCTGACGTCAGATTCTTTCAACTCAATATCAAATTCTTCGGCTTCTGGTAATACAGCTACAGTTGCTGCGGAAGTATGCACACGACCCTGTGTTTCAGTTTGAGGTACACGTTGCACGCGGTGAACACCCGATTCGTATTTAAGCGTTCCGTACACGTTTTCACCTGAAACTGTAAAAATTATTTCCTTATAACCGCCTGATGTTCCTTCACTTATATTTGTAATTTCTAACTTCCAACCTTTTGTTTCACAGTACTTTGTGTACATTTTGAACAAATCACCGGCAAAAATGGCAGCTTCGTCGCCACCCGTACCACCACGAATTTCGACAATGGCATTTTTATTGTCTTCCGGATCGACAGGAATAAGCAACAACTTGATATTTTCTTCCATTACCGGGATTTTTGGCTCAATCTCATCAATTTCCAGCTTGGCCATTTCGCGCATTTCCGAATCAGTCTCACTGTCAAGCAATTCTTTTGCTTCCGCTAAATGAGCCAAAGCCAGTTCATATTCATTTTTAGCAGTTAGGATTTTTTCCAGATCGTGATATTCCTTGTTAAGTTTCACATAGCGTTTCTGATCCGAAATCACAGAAGGGTCGGTAATCAAAGTCGAAATTTCATCGAACTTGTGTTGTAGACCTTCTAATTTTTCTAAAAGTGTTTTTTCAGCCATTGTATATGTTGAGTTGCTAATCTGATTTAATTTAATTGCTTATTTACTGCTAATTGCTGATTTTTCTCTTCGTTCAGCTTCATCTTTAAGGTTAAGGATAAAACGTTTCAAACGCCATTCCATAATAAGTTTAAAGCGATTTTGAGTGATAAAGATATTGAAAAACCAACCAAATTTTACATGCGATTCCAGAATAAACCAATTTCCTTTATTTTTGGAAGGAATTACTGCTAAAGTATTATTCATATTATTTATAAACCCATTGGAATTGAGCAAATTCAGTTTTAAAGTATTGCCTTTTCCTGACAGTTCTCCGGTAAGTTTACAGTCTACAAATATGTTTGGTATGGTAATTACACCCGGGATAATCACATCGCCTATTCCACGTAAAACGCTATTCCCTTTATTGAATGATGTTGACTTAAAATATAACATCATTAATTCATTTTTTTCTTTACGCAGATTCATTCCTCTCAATGCCCAGGTATAGAGTGCATCGAGTTTATAACGCATTTGATAATCATAGTCGCGCATTACTGCATCACAAACACTATCGGAAGAATTGACCCACACCTGACAATAAGTTGCAAATTCCTCATTTCTGTACTTTGTGGATATGGAATCAACAGGCGAAGCCTTAGTAATCACAACCGTAAAAGCCAACAAAATAATCAGAAATATAGTACGATTCATCAAAATTCAGATTTACTGCTTTTGGGGCTGAATTAATTTGTTCGGAACAGTATTTTGTCTTTTAATACACTCAACACGAATATTTTCTGTAAATTTTTTGATTCTCCATTCTACAATGCTTTTGTAACGCTTTTTGGTTATAAATAAATTAAAAAACCAACCAAACTTTATTTTTACATAAGTCGTCAATAGTTGTTCGTTGTTCGATTGTGGAATTATGGTTATTATTCCGGTTGCATTCTTCAATAAGAGATCAGAATAAATAATGTTAGCTGATATTTTTTGAATGCCGGATATATTCTTGTTTTTGAACACCAAAGCAGCTACTTTTATTCCGTTAAATGTTATAACCCCGGGTACTACTATGTCGAAAACGCCATGGGTTATTTTTGTTTTATCGTCGTTCACCGATGATTTGAATATGATTATCAGTTCGTTATTTTTATTCTGCAATCCGAGATCTTTCAGCGCCCAATTAAACAGATTTCCCGGCGAATTATGAAAATCATTCACGAAATAATCAGTTACTTCAGCAGAAACTTTAGTTGATACTTTCAACCGAAGCTGATATTGAGTAACAAATTCACCATCCTGATATACAGTTGAAATGCTGTCGTTGCCTAGTGCGTAAAGATTAGCACACAAAAAAACAAACAGGTAAGTCAGTAATTTCTTCATATAGGAATTCAAAAATATTCACTTTCAAAAGCGGGTGCAAATTTAGCATTTATTTAGCTGACAAAAAAATACTTTTTTTTTGATCCAAAGCTGTGGTTAGTATGCCTGTATATTCATGATTTGCAACAAAATATTGGATGCTAAATGGTGATTTTAGTTAGGTTTTAAAAAAACATTCATCAAATATCAGGTTAATAATCAAAAAACAAAAAGTTAAATACGTGATTTTAGACTTTTAGTTCGCAAACAACTGATACCGATGGCGCAAACATATCTGTCAATAACTACATATATGTAACAGTCCAATCTATTTTCATATAAAGTTGATTTGTACGAGCTAATTTTTTTAAAGGAAAAGCCCGGCGAATCAGATCGTCGGGCTTAATTTTTTTATTAATCATAGATTTATTCCAGTTCCAGCAAAATATCATCTTGCATAACTGCTTGTCCTGCTTCTACATTAATACGTTTAATAATGCCATTCTTTTCAGATAGGATATTGTTTTCCATCTTCATAGATTCCATTACCAACAGTAAATCACCTTCTTTTACTGTGTCGCCAACTTTGGCAACAAGGCGAATAATACTGCCTGGAAGAGGTGCTTTCAGACCGTTAGCACTCGGTTTGTTCGATGGTGGCATTGGAGCAGCTTTGGTCGTAATCTTATTTTCACCGGGTTTGGTAACTACTTCTTTACGCACCAGAATTGGAGTTTTCAGCGGATTCAGTTCCTCTTCAAGCTCTACTGTATAGTTTTTGCCATTTACTTCTATTTGAGCCTCATTTCCTTCAACTGACTGAACATTTACGCTGTATGAAACTCCTTCTATTTTAAATTTGAATTTCTTCATCTTATTCTATTTATTTAATGAGGTCTAATTCATTTGATTATGTATTCCGTAAATTTTTGAACTCCATGGCGAATAGCGTCTTTCGATGCGCTTAATGGTTATAACATTACTTTCATCGTCATGCACTTCGTCGTAATACATGTGCAAAGCCATTGCAATTGCCACCATATCAGCATTCGGAACTTCTTTCATACCAAGTAGTTCTTTCATTTTCACAGAGCGGGCAATCTTTTTCCTTTTCTGTTTCAGACTCATTAGTCTGAAAAATTTATCGAGTATCATAGGTCTGATTATAAAGGAATGTTACAATGTTTTTTTGGCGGATTGATTACTTTTTTGGTTTCCAAAGCCTGAAATGCACGGATAACACGGAAACGTGTATTTCGTGGTTCAATAATATCGTCGATGTAACCAAATGCAGCAGCCTGATAAGGATTAGCAAATTTTTCTTTGTATTCGTTCACTTTTTCACTTACGAAAGCCGCTTTTCCTTCAGGGTCGGTAATAGCTGCAATAGCACGTCCTTCCAATACTTCGATAGCACCGGCAGCACCCATTACTGCAATTTCTGCTGTTGGCCATGCGTAGTTGAAATCACCACGAAGTTGTTTACAGCTCATAACGTCGTGTGCTCCACCGTACGATTTACGGATTGTTACCGTTACCTTCGGAACAGTAGCTTCGCCATAAGCAAACATCAGTTTTGCACCATGAGTAATAATACCGGCATATTCTTGACCCGAACCAGGCAGAAATCCTGGAACATCAACCAACGTCAACACAGGAATGTTGAATGCATCGCAGAAACGTACGAAACGGGCTGCTTTGCGGGAAGCATCGCAGTCGAGTACACCTGCAAGGAAGTTCGGCTGATTGGCCACAATACCGGTAGGAGCACCGTTGAAGCGTGCAAAACCAACAATGATATTACGTGCATAGTGACGGTGAATTTCCAAAAATTCATCGTTATCAACGATAGCATGAATCACATCCTTCATGTCGTAAGGCATGTTCGGATTATCAGGAACAATCGAATTTAATTTGTCGTCCAAACGAATAATCGGGTCATTATTTTCAAATAATGGCGGTTCTTCCAGGTTGTTTTGAGGTAAATAAGAAAGCAATTTGCGGATAAGCAACATACCTTCCTGTTCGTCTTCAGCTTTAAAGTGCGAAACACCCGATTTACGGGCATGTACATCTGCACCACCTAGGTCTTCAGTCGAAATATCTTCACCTGTAACTGATTTCACTACTTTAGGGCCGGTAACGAACATATAGCTGTTTTCTTTTGTCATCACCACAAAGTCAGTCAGGGCAGGAGAGTACACAGCACCACCGGCACAAGGACCGAAAATAGCTGAAATCTGAGGAATAACACCAGAGGCAAGAATATTACGTTCAAAAATCTCAGCGTAACCTGCCAGCGAAGTAACCCCTTCCTGAATACGTGCACCACCCGAATCGTTGATTCCCACAATCGGACAACCCATTTTCATAGCCATGTCCATTACCTTGCAGATTTTCAATGCCATGGTTTCAGAAAGCGAACCTCCGAAAACCGTGAAATCCTGTGCAAATACGTAAACTGTACGACCATCGATTGTACCGTGACCTGTAATCACACCATCACCCAGGTATTTTTCATTTTCAAGTCCGAAGTTATTGCAACGATGTGTTACAAACATATCCAACTCTTCAAAACTACCTTCATCGAGCAACATTTCGAGGCGTTCACGAGCTGTGAATTTACCCTTTGCGTGCTGCGAAGCAATTCTTTTTGCACCACCTCCCAATTTCGCCTGAACGCGTAAATCAATGAGGTTCTTTACTTTTTGTTGATTTTCCATTTTTTTATGTCTAATGTCAAAAGTCTCAAGTCTACTGTTTTTGGTCTACTCGTTTACTTGTCAACTTGTTTCCTTTTTTACTTATTTGGATCTTCACAAAGTTCGGTCAATACACCGAAAGTCGATTTTGGATGAAGGAAAGCAATATTCAATCCTTCTGCTCCTTTACGTGGAGTTTTGTCAATCAAAGCCACACCGCGTTCGGCAGCCAAATCAAGTTTTGCCTGCAATCCTTCTACTGCAAATGCAATATGATGAACGCCTTCACCTTTCTTTTCCAAAAATTTTCCAACCGGTCCTTCGGGATCAGTCGATTCAAGTAATTCAATTTTGGTTTGTCCAACTTTGAAGAAAGCTGTTTTTACTTTTTGCTCCGGAACTTCTTCCACAGCGTAACAGGTTAGTCCTAAAACATTTTCGTAGAATGGAATAGCGGTTTCAAGGCTTTTTACAGCAATGCCTAAATGCTCAATATGAGTAGGTTTCATAAATAAAAATGATTATAATAAGAAATTAAATTTTGGAATCAGTTTAAAACAGGAATAATTCATTTCGATACCTTAATAAAACTAAATAAAGAAATTTTTCCGTATTGAAATTTCGCACAAAATTAGTATAATTATTCTTCATTATCAACAAAATACTAAAGAATTTTTAAAAATTTTTCTTCTCGTTGATAATCAGAAAGATAAGTTGAATAGATAAAATATGTGAAATTTTTAACGTAGCTTAATTCTATAAAGTTTCTGTCTGTTTTGCATTGATTTTTATAATACTAAATGTATAAGAACTATTGAAATGTAACAAAACTTGATTTAATTTCTACATCAAACTTTTGCCTTGAAATAATTCTATAATTTTAAAAGGTAATCAAACTCGGATGATAAATTATCACTCAAAATCACAATAAAGCATGAGAATTAACGTTTTTGATTACAATAAAATTTAGTTCTTAAAAACTTCTTCATAAGAATTATTAAATATAAATTGTCAAAACAATAAATTATTGTAATTTCGTGCTTTAATTTTCAATTTAGATTATTTGGTTATAATTTGTTGGTAATTAATATATTAATAGTTTTATTTATCCAGGTAAGTAGTTTGATAATCAAAATGGAACTGATTAAACTATTATGGAATTTTTGTTTGGAATATAAATTATGGGAAGCAATGTCCATAATTGAATGTAAATTATACTATGCTTAGAAATATCAAATTCAGATTTCTTCCTACTGAGAAATTTACTTTTCTCTATATTCTAATAACATCAATACTGATTCTTTTTTTCAAAAGCGATAAACATGAGGTAGCTGTACTTCTTGAATATCGTGTTATGATAGTACTTGGAATCTGTTTTTTCGCTCTTATCGATTCTTATAAAAGGATATGGATTTTACGTTTTTTACGATATGTTTATCTTGCTGTCCTCTTATCTTATTGGTATCCAGAAACTTTTGATATAAATAAAACGCTCCCGAACCTGGATTTTTTATTAGCGGACTTTGAGCAATTGATTTTTGGATGTCAACCAGCATTATTATTCGATGGATATTTTCATCAACAATGGTTTAGTGAAATAATGAATATGGGCTATTTATCTTATTATCCACTTATAGTAATCACCGGTTTATACTTTTATTTTAAAGACTCAACATATTTCAAAGTTTTTTTCTTTTCAATCATTTTTTCATTTTATCTTTTTTATCTTGTCTATTCGGTTTTACCCACAGTAGGTCCACAATATTATTTTATTGCCAATGGAATGGCAGATGTTGAAAAAGGAATTTTTCATCATATAGGTAATTATTTTCTTAATAATAATGTTGTTATAGGTCATCCTGCTAATAATGGCTTTTTTCAAAACCTGGTTGAAACTACACAATTAGTGGGAGAGAGGCCTACTGCTGCTTTTCCAAGTTCACATGTAGGTATTTCAACACTAATAATGATTCATATTTTCAAGAAACGATACTTCAAAGTATTTACTTTCATTTCGCCAATATACTTAGCTTTATTATTGTCAACTGTATATATAAAAGCACACTACGTGATAGATGTTTTTGCGGGTTTAATGACAGCTTTCCTTTTTTACTACCTCAGTGTATGGGTATATAGACAATTGTTTATTCTAAAACCTGAAAAATCACTTGAACTAAACGGATAGTCTAAAAAATCCAAGTATATTCGTTTGTTGGTTCATAAGTTTGGAGTATTTTTTACCTGAAAGATATTTGTCAATACTGCCAATCAATAAGCTAATTTTCTGGTAATTAGCAGCAATCAAAACAGACTCACAAAAAGAGCAATATTCAAAACGGTAACTATAGCTCCCATTGAATACAGTAAAAGCTTTGAGAATATGGAGTTTTTATATCTCCCCATCACTTTTTCGGACGAAGTAAGATACACCTGCAAAAAGATGGTGAACGGCAACTGCACACTCAGTATCATCTGCGAGATAATAAGTCCCTGAAAAGGATTGCTGATAAACAGTATAATTACAAAAGCCAACAACAACGAGATTGAAACGCCCACTCGGGAATGATTGTCCTTGATATCGTAAGGTTCATTATACATTCCTGCAAAAATACTTCCCGCTGCCATACCCGATGTGGTGGTAGATGCTATACCCGAAAACAATAACGCCACACCGAAAACAACTGCTGCATTCGTCCCCAACAAAGGAGTCAGCAAGTGATTTGCCTGTTGGAGTTCATTCACAGGTGTTTTTGTTTTGAAAAAAGTAGCTGCTGCCAGTAGTATCATGGCACTGTTTATTGCCCAACCTATCAACATAGAAACCAGCGTATCTAAGAATTCATAGCGCAACTGTTTCTTAATCACTACTTCGTCCTGCAGATTCCACTGTCGACTCTGAATAATTTCTGAGTGCAGAAACAGATTGTGCGGCATTACCACCGCCCCCAGCACACTCATAATTACCAACATAGAACCGGTTGGAAATGAAGGTGTCACCCACCCTATCATTGCACCGTTCCAATCGATATTGACCAATGAAAGTTCGTACAGAAATGACAGCCCGATAACTGAGACAAAAGCGATAATCCATTTCTCCATTATCCTATAAGAATTGCTAAACAACATAATCATCACAAAAATGGTAACCAACAACGCTCCTGCCCTAATGGGAATATGAAAAAGCATATCCAACGCAATAGCACCACCAAGAATTTCGGCTAACGAAGTGGAAATAGATGCCAGCATAGCCGAGGTAAGCAAAAATTTAGAGTAACGCGGTTTGAGGTAGATAGTGGTGGCTTCAGACAGGCACAAACCTGTAGCTATACCCAGATGCGCCACGTTGTGCTGTAATACAATTAGCATAAAGGTGGATAACGTAACCATCCACAACAAGGCATAACCATATTCAGCACCTGCGGCAAGGTTCGAAGCCCAGTTTCCGGGGTCGATAAAGCCAACCGTAACCAAAAGTCCAGGTCCAATGAATTTAAAAATGTCTAAGCCGCCAAAAATAGGGCGATAGTTCTTGCGGTCTATGTTTTTGAAAAGTTCAAACATATTTTATAAAAAATAACTGATATCAATGCCACGGAGTGACTTAATTTAAATAACCGTGGGTTAAACCCACGGATTTACAGACTATGCTTACTCAGAACCCTGAAGGGGTTCAACATCAGCAAACAATTACTTTTTCAGTTGATAAAACTCAATCGTTTCCTTTATTCCCTGCTCATACGAAGTAGGCACGAAGCTGAAAGCATCATTGAATTTGGACGAATCGAAATAATAGTCCTTTTCAATCTGATAAGCCATTTCATTGGTTTCGTAAATGGTTTTATCGAACAATCCGGCCATTTGAATCATCCATTTTTTGAGTACGGAGTATTTCGGTTCTACGCCCATTACTGCAGCTGCCAATTCGATAAAGTGTTTTCCGGTAATTCCGGGATTGGTTGTTGGCAAATGCCATATTTGCTGATAATTGTTATCATCTTTCCACAGTAAATCCAAGCCTTTGGCACAATCGAGCGTATAAGTAAATGAGTGAAAAGTTTTATCGGTTATCAGGCACTGCGGACTTTTTCCATTCAGCAGTTTTTCAATAACCATAAAATAGGGCACACTGTTTTGCGTAATATACGGGCCGTACAAATCGGCAGCACGTGCAATGATGGCCTGAATATTATTATGCTTCATCTCTTCCTCAAGCAGAATGGCAATTTTAGCGCGGATTTCACCTTTCGCACTGCACGGATTGTAAGGCGTGTATTCGGACATTTTCCCTTCCACTTTGCCATACATATATACATTGTCGAAAAAAATCAGTTTCGCACCTGTTGCTTTGCAGGAGTCGATGGCGTTTTGCATGATTTTTGGCCACAATTCAGCCCATACTTTGCGATCGTAAGCCAAACCCGCGCACAGATAAACAATATCTGAGCCTTTCACGCTTTCCTGTGTTTGTTGATACGAACTAATGTCCGCTTTGAATGATTCTGCTCCTGAAATTGAAAAACCGCTTCTCGAAACTAATCTGACAGATTCTTTCGATTTCAAAAGTTCGAACGTGAGGGCATTCCCTATGGAACCGCCTGCTCCTAAAATGGTGTGTTTCATTGTATATGATTTTTAAATAAGTAACAAATATAAAACATATTTTTCACGTTCAGGTTCATTATTAGGATATAATAGTCAATAAATAACATTTTTGATAGAAAAGTAATACCGAAAATAAAATAACTTTGCGCCTTCAAAGTTTTAAAATATAGCTCTTGAGGTTCAATATCAAATTCAAAAAACATGAAAAAACTAACTGATATACTCTTTTCAATGGTCACTTCTGTGATACTTCTACTTATTTTCGGGGCAGCAATCGGGTATGCCACCTTTGCCGAAAACAGCTCAGGTACTCCTTATGCCCATGATATTGTGTACAATGCCAAGTGGTTTGAACTGCTTCTGGTGCTGCTTATTGTGAATATGGTTGGCAGTGCGATTCGTTTTAAAATGACAAACAAAAAGAAATTCAGCATGCTGCTTTTCCACCTGTCGTTTATTGTTATTCTTATTGGTGCGGGAATTACACGCTACTTTGGCTCAGAAGGTGTGATGCACCTGCGTCAGGGCGAAACAAGCAGCGAAATCACTTCAGAGAAAAGTTCGGTACGCATCACAGCAGAATACAACGGTCAGAAAGAGGAAAAAACTACTGAATTTACTTTCTCCGAAACTGAATCCAATGATTTTTCAAAATCCATCAGCGTGGCTGGAAAAACAATCAATATTCAAAATATATTGCTGATGCCCAATGCTATAGAGGCCATAGAGGAAGACCCGATTGGCGAACCTGCTTTCGATTTATTTGTGATGAGTCAAAGCAATCAGGGTATGGAAGTGATACTTTCGGTCGGTGAGAGCAAAGAGTATGGTGGACAGCTGTACGCATTTGGCGATAAAAGCGGAAAAGCCGATGTGAATTTCAAGATGGATGGCGATAACCTGCTTATGAAATCAAAAGTAGCAGTATCAAAAATGGCTATGATGGAAAGCAGTGAGTCAGCACTTGCTCCCGGCACTCTGATTCCGGTACAGGAACGTACTATCTATAAAAGCGAGAAAGCTGTTTTTGTGTTGAAAAAATACCTGCAACACGCTAAAAAGAGCCTGACACAATACAATCCTGAATCTAACAAAATGGGTGTTATGATGAAAGGAAGGACAGCTGTTGTTTTCAATGTATCGGACGGGAATACAACAAAACAAGTTAATGTAATGACTGCCGAAAACGAAACTCCAGAACCCGGTACCTGCATGATAAATAATATAAAAGTAAGTATCAGTTATGGTAATCTGCCTCAGGAACTTCCATTCAGCATTACTTTGCGTGAGTTTCAGCTCGATCGTTACCCCGGCTCAAACAGCCCATCGTCCTACGCCAGCGAAATCACTGTCAATGATCCTGAAATGAAAGTGCTGAAACCTTTCCGTATTTATATGAACAATATTCTAAATTATCGCGGTTACCGTTTCTTCCAGTCATCCTATGATCAAGACGAGAAAGGAACAATACTTTCTGTTAACCAAGATTACTGGGGAACGTTGGTAACCTACGTGGGATATTTCTTTATGCTCATTGGTATGGTGCTGACTTTGTTCAACAAAAATAGCCGTTTCCACACCGTTATCCGTTTGAGTAAAAGCCTGCAGGACAAACGTAAAGTATCTAAAGCATTATTTGTTGCTGGATTACTGTTTTGTTCAGCGTCTATGTTTGCTGTAGATAAAAACAGCAGCAAAAAAGACCATTTCGAAGCATTGAGCAGCCTGCTTATACAGGACGAGGCACAGGGACGCATTGAACCAATAAGCACTTATGCTTCGGACGTTATCCGCAAAATTAGCAAAAAAACGAGCTACAACGGTCAGTCGGCACTCGAAGTATTTGTCGGTATGATGCTGAATCCAACTCAATGGCAAGCAGAACCTGTTATTAAAGTTGCTCACGAGGGGCTGGCTAAAGAACTTGGCGCAACGAAAGATTATGTTTCGTTTAATCAGTTGGTTGACATGCAGCACGGAGGTATTTACAAACTGTCAGAAAAAGTTAATGCAGCTTATCAGAAGGATCCTTCGCAACGAAATCAGTATGAAAAAGAACTGATAAACGTAGATGAACGGTTAAACATTTTGAACAGTATTTTCACCGGAACCTTGCTGAAAATTTTCCCGGTACAAAATGATAAATTGGGGAAATGGGTGGCTGCAACGAGTATGACTCCACAAACTCAGTCAGAACCAGTTGCAAAAGATGCTGCCTGTCCGATGACTGGTAAAACAGGTATGACTGACAAACCTGCCGTTGGAACTCCAGCTGAAACAATGAACAGTACCGGCGATAAATGCCCGGTAACAGGTAAAAGTGGAAAGGCCGGGAAGATTGATGAATCCGCGATGCAAACTATGCCCGACTCAGGAGCAAAATGCCCTGCCGGTGGAGAAATGAATGTATCAGGGATGACGAGCGGTATGCCTGTTATGACTCCGACTGAAAGTACAGAACCTGACAAATTATTAAGCGATTATCTTTCTGCGGTTCAGGAAGGTTATCAGAACGGAAACTGGAGTGATGCGAATACGACTTTGCTTAGTTTGAAAAACTTCCAGATACTAAATGGTGGTAGTCAACTACCAACGAAAACCCACGTAAAATTGGAAGTATTGTACAACAATCTGAGCATCTTCCTGACTTTGGCAATATTATATGGATTAATAGGAATGATACTTATTTCGTTGCATTTGTTCAATATCCTGAAATACAATCCGAAAATTGAAAAATGGTTAGATAAGAGTATTTACCCTCTCGGAATCATGTTTATTGTTTATACTGCAGGATTAGCTTTACGTTGGTATATTTCCAATCATGCGCCCTGGAGCAACGGTTATGAATCGATGATTTTTGTGGGCTGGGCAACCACGATGGCCGGTTTGGTTTTTGCCATGCGTTCACCTATTACATTAGCTATCACTTCCCTACTGGCAGCCATTGCCCTTGCTGTGGCAGGCATGAGCTGGATGAATCCCGAAATCACCAACCTTGTTCCGGTACTGAAATCATACTGGTTGGTTATCCATGTGGCCGTAATTACATCGAGTTATGGTTTTTTTGCAACGGCAGCCCTACTGGCACTGTTCAACTTATGCCTGATGATTGGTCGTAATCAGAAAAATGCCATCAAACTTAATGATAGTATATTGGAATTCAGTTATATCATTGAACTGACACTCACCATAGGATTATTTATGCTTACTGTGGGTACATTTCTGGGTGGTATTTGGGCAAACGAATCGTGGGGACGCTATTGGGGTTGGGATTCAAAAGAAACATGGGCATTGGTGAGTGTACTCGCCTATTCAGCCATTCTTCATTTGCGTAAAATACCAAAAATGAACAACCTGCTTATTTTCAATACAGTTTCAATACTTGGTTTTGGATCAATAATAATGACTTATTTCGGAGTGAATTATTATTTGTCGGGAATGCATTCATACGGTCAGGGAACACCTCCACCTATTCCCATAGCTTTGTATTTTATCCTTGCAGGGATTGTTTTATTGGTAACTCTGGCTTACTTTAAAGAGAGGAAATTAAAATAATTCCAACTCATTTCCGTTTATCAGTTATTAAGAACCTATCTAAATTAGGTGAATTTATTAATCATTTGCACCTAAAATACTTTATTTTAAGTAATTTTGAATTTTTTTTTCAGAAATGAGTTTACATTTATATTGATTTCAGATTAATTCAATCGGTTTATTTTCAAGACCTTTTGAAATATTTTAATAGAGAATGACCCGATTCCTTCATAGTCTGTCTATAGTTTTATATACACTGATTGTATTATTTACATTCACTGCATTGGCTTTATACGGATACACCTATTATAAACTTCCACTTGACCATCGGTATGATAATCAGGCTATTTACAATCTATTAAATCCTTCTGGTTCTATTGGTCACTGGCTTGGTATTTATGGAACGGCTCTGATTGTAATCGGTCAGTTTATGTATATGGCACGTAAGCGGATGAAAGTTTTTTCGCAACTTGGCGTATTAAAATACTGGTTGGAATTCCACATCTTTTTATGTACTCTTGGCACTGTAATGGTGTTATTTCACACTACATTCAAATTCGGAGGTATTGTATCCATCGGTTGGTGGAGTTTGGTTATTGTGTGGGTAAGTGGTGTGATTGGCAGGTTCATTTACTTGCAAATACCCCGCAGCATGGAAGGGCGGGAACTCAGTCTGCGCGAGGTTCAGGAACAAAAAGAAATAATAGACAGCGAGTTACAATCAAAATATGGTATCAACTTTCTGGAATTCACGTCACACAAAACCGAAAGTTTCAAAATATTATCCAAAACTCTTCATGGAAAGGAATACAGAAAAGCAAAACGGTTGATAAAAACCGAAGCTCGTATTGTCAAACGCATTGAAAGACTCGATACATGGCATAACCTGTTGAAATACTGGCACTACGCACACTTACCATTTGCATTAGTTATGTTAGTAATTATGGTAATTCATGTTATCGTGGTGCTTTATTTTGCCCAAATACTCAGTTTATGGATAAAATAATCGAAATAAGTTTTTACCTGATTCTGTTGCTGATGGCGGTTATCGTGCTGTTAGTATACATTTTCATGCATAAGCGCAAAACTAAGGTTTCGGAAGCTAAAATAGAACAAGCTAAAGAAGATGGTATTCATGAACCTGTTTCGTTGTATCCGGTGGTCGACCCATACAGATGCATTGGTAGCGGAGCTTGTATCACCGCTTGCCCTGAGTTGGATATTCTGGGATTACGAAACGGAAAAGCAGCTGTTATAAATGCGTCCCATTGCATTGGTCATGGTGCCTGTTTTAAAGCCTGTCCGGTAGAAGCTATATCATTATGGATAGGTACCGAAAAACGTGGTGTGGATTTACCTCACGTGAGTCAGAACTTCGAAACAAACGTTCCCGGAATTTTTATAGCCGGCGAACTGGGTGGTATGGGATTAATTCGGAATGCTGTAACACAAGGGAAAGAAGCTGTAGAAAATATTGCTAAAACACTGAAAAAAGATACAAACGCAGATTATGACTTGATTGTTGTCGGTGCAGGACCGGCTGGGATTTCGGCTACATTGGCAGCTAAAGAAGCTAATTTGAAAGTACTAACATTGGAACAAGATACTTTAGGCGGTACCGTTTTTACTTTTCCACGCAGTAAAATTGTGATGACACACCCAATGGATTTACCTATATATGGGAAAGTTAAGTTGAGGGAAACGAATAAAACAGAGTTACTAAATCTTTGGAATACAGTTATTTCTGAAAACAATATTGAAATAAAGGAAAACTCGAAAGTTGAGTCAATCACTGTAGAGAATGACTATTTCAAAGTTCAAACATTGAATAATGAAATATACAGCGGCAAAACGGTATTATTGGCAATTGGCCGTAGGGGAACGCCCCGCAAACTTAATGTTTCCGGCGAATGGTCTGAAAAAGTGGCATACCGTCTGCTCGAACCGGAAGATATAAGCGGGAAGAAAATTATGATAGTGGGTGGTGGTGATTCGGCAGTGGAAGCAGCTTTGATGCTTGCCGACCAAAACGAAGTAACACTTTTGTATCGTAGTGATGCTTTTGCCCGTTTAAAAGTAAAAAACAAAACATTAATTCAGGAAGCTATTGACAGGCAAAAGGTGCGGGTAATCTTTAATTCCAATGTAATTTCCATCGAATCAACTGAAATTCTGTATAAAATAAACGGTTCTGACACTACGATGCATGAAGTTAACGATTTAATCTATATATTTGCAGGTGGAGAATTGCCAACACAATTTTTAAAGAAAACAGGTATCCTTGTCAACACCAAACATGGTGAAGCGGTGCTAACACATAAAAAATGACTTTAATCTCTGTTCTAACGAATTATCTAACGAACTATTAGACATTCAGAAGTGAAAATTTTCAGACTATTCTATATATTAGCCCTATTTCTGTTTGTCGGATTTAATCTTTCCGCCCAGATTTCCCCCGGCGATTTGAGTAATGCTCATGCTACGCTAGAAGGTGTGAGTAATTGTACCAAGTGTCACGAGGTGGGTAACAACAAAGTTAGCCGTGCCAAATGTCTTGACTGTCACAAAGAAATAAAAGCCAATATTCTGGCTAAAAAAGGCTATCATGCTTCGGTAGAGGTTAACGGTAAAGAATGTGCCGTTTGTCATAACGAACATCACGGAAAAACTTTTCAGATCACGCGTTTCAACAAAAAACTCTTCAACCACGCACTTTCGGGCTTTGCGCTGAAAGGCGAACATGCCAAACAAGAATGTTACGACTGCCACAAAGCAGCATTTATAAAAGACCCCAATCTTAAAAAGAAAGCCTCTACTTACCTTGGTCTTACTCAGGAATGTTTGCTTTGTCACGATGATTTCCATCAGGGCAAACTGTCGCCAAAATGTAACAGTTGTCATAGTTTCAACTCATGGAAAAATGCAACCGGTTTCGACCATAGCAAAACACACTTCCCTCTACTTGGTCAGCACAAAACAGTAAAATGTCTTGATTGTCATAAAGTTATTAATGTAAACGGTAAGAAACTCCAGAACTTTGCAAACCTGAAGTTCAATAATTGTACCCCTTGCCACGAAGATGTTCATGAGAATAAGTTTGGGCAGGATTGCAAGCGTTGCCATACCGAAGAATCATTCTTCTTCAACAAAACAATGAAGGCATTTGACCATGATAAAACGGACTTCAAACTGATTGGTAAACACAAACAGGTGGACTGCAAGGAATGTCATAAAGGTCCAAGTATGACTACCCCGATTAAACATCAGTTCTGCAACGACTGTCATGCCGATTTTCATAAAGGTGAATTTACCAACAGAAAAGGAATTACACCCGATTGCAGTAAATGTCACAATAATAACGGATTTACACCCAGCACGTTTAGTGTAGAAGAACACAACAAAAAGTTTAAACTTGAAGGAGCACACTTAGCCAGCACCTGTATGGCCTGTCATAAAAAACAGGATAAATGGACGTTCAAAAATATGGGCAAACGCTGTATCGACTGTCATAAGAATGAGCACAAAGGATTTATTGAAAATAAATTCATGCCAAACGAAAATTGTGAACTTTGCCATAACGTGAAAAGCTGGAAGAAAATAAACAGTTTTGACCACGATAAAACCGGTTATAAACTAGAAGGTTCGCATGCTAACATTGCTTGTTCAGCCTGTCATTACGGACACAACGAGGATGGAATCCGAATTCAGAAGTTTGAGGGACTTGGCAAAGAATGTTCTTCGTGCCACAAAGATTCCCATTTTGGACAATTTGCTGTAAACGGGAAAACAGATTGTTCACGTTGTCACGGATTTGACAAATGGGAAAAATCCAGATTCGATCACAATACTTCACGATTTAAACTGGATGGAGCACATGCTGATGTGAAGTGCGAGGAATGTCATAAACCGGTGATAAACAACAAAGGGAAATACATCGAATATAAGTTTAATGATATTAGTTGTCAGAAATGTCACTCGTGACAGAAGTAAGCAGTAAACGGTAGCAGTAAGAAATGAGAAACAGATTTATCATATTCATTTTCACGATATTGGCGTGGTCGGGGCTATTTGGCGCGACGACCAAATCGCCACATGGTGCTAAGATGAAACTTGAATGTATTACCTGTCACACTACCGATAACTGGCTGAAAATAAAAGAAAAAGGTTTTAATCACAACAAAACTCATTTTCCACTCGTAGGTCAACACAATGCTATAAGCTGCAAACAATGTCATAAATCATTGGTTTTCAACGAAGCTCCGACTGAATGTTCAACCTGTCATACCGATATTCATGAAGGAACGGTAGGGCGCGATTGTCAGCGATGCCACAAGCCAAATTCATGGATTGTCAGCAATATACGTCAGATTCACCAACAACAAGGTTTCCCATTGGTGGGCGAACATGGTTCGGCTGATTGTAACCGTTGTCATCAGTCAGCTTCGTCACTCCGTTTCAACAACAGACGAGCCGATTGTTATTCCTGCCATCAATTTCAGTATGAGTTAACTTCCAAACCAAATCACAGATTAACAGGTTTTGGAACTGACTGTGTACGATGCCATAATATGACCGGACGTACATGGTTATCTATAGGTAAAGGTTTTGATCACAGTTATTTCCCTCTTACAGGAGGGCATGGTAATTTATCATGCAATAATGCTAAATGCCATGAAAATGATAATTATCTAAAAAAATTATCTCCCGATTGCACAAGTTGTCATGGTGTATCCACTGCTGTAGCTATCATTCCGGCACACGGTACAAAAATGAAGAAATATGCCTGTAACGACTGCCATACAGCAACAACATGGAATAATGTACGATTCAGCATACACGATAGTTGGTTTGGTATTTATTCGGATAAGCACAAAGGACTTTGGAACAAATGTACCGATTGTCATAATAACGATTTGACATACAAGGCTAATTGCCGTAAATGTCACAATTTCGACAGGTAAGAAATTCACGCATGAAACAGCTTATAATTTTCATTTTTTTGTGTTTAACGCTGACAATGTTCGGACAAGCAGCGAATGAGCCAAGCAAGGGTATTGTTTCGTATGTCAGTTCACAAAATGTGTATGTTCAGTTTGTAAATACTGATGGTATAGAACTTGGTGACACACTATATTCTCAAACTAACGACATGTACATTCCGGCATTAATTGTGAAGGAAAAATCCTCTATATCATGCCTATGTATCGACACAAATGATTATCTACCAGCTGTACGAAATCAGGTTTTTGCCAAACTAAAATCTCCGGCTGTTCCCGTAGAAGTGGCTGTTCAGAACTCTAAACAAGCTGTTTCGGTGAATGAATTGGCAATATCAGGAAGTAAATCCAAAATATCTAAAGATAAATCATCCATAGACGGCAGGGTTTCGTTGTCGAGCTACCTGAATAATACCAGCGATACAACGATGAACTCTATCTTTCGATTGAATTTATCACTGAATGCCAACCATATAGCCAACTCAAAATTCTCAGCTGAATGTTATATGTCGGTGACTAAGAAAAATACTTACACCCCATATACCTCAACTGTCGACTCTACAACGATTACAAATTACCGGATTGATCAGCCGCTGGATATTAAAATCTACAATCTGGCTGTAAAATATGAATTACCCGATTCGATGAGTGTGTTGTTTGGACGTAAAATTAATCCCAATCTGGCTAATATAGGTGCAGTGGATGGTCTGCAATTTGAGAAAACCGGTAAAACCTATTCGTATGGAGCTGTTATAGGTTCACGACCTGACACTTATACCTATAATATAAACCCAGGATTATTGCAATACGGTGCTTATGTTAGTCATCAGATGCAAAAAGGAAACAGCTATATGCAGACCTCATTAGCCTTTTTCAACCAAATGAATAATATGCAAACCGACCGGAGGTTTATTTACCTGCAGCACAGTAATTCACTCTTGAAAAACCTGGATTTGTTTTGCTCTTTCGAACTCGATTTGTATGGAGCAAAGAATCAGACTAACAGTGCTATTGTAAAAAATATTTTGGGAAATGATAGTACAGTAAGCTGGAATACCCGTACTCCAATAAATATGCTGGATTTGACAAGTGCTTATATATCTTTAAATTACAGGCCATTTAAAAACGTTTCGCTGGGATTATCATACGATGCCCGTAAAAATGTGTATTACTACGAAACCTACAAAAATTACATTGACAGTGTGCTGGATAAAGAAACCCGTCAGGGCTTGCGGTTCAATGCACGGTATCAGCCATTTAAATTCCTAACCTGGGGTGGAAATGCAGGATACCGCTTTGCTACTGCTACCTCTGGCGAATCGTACAATGGTTATACTTATCTGACCTTTCCCCGATTACCTTTCGAGACACAACTCACAATTGATGTTACCGCTTTAAAAGCAAGTTATCTGAGCGGTATGATTTATGGTGCTTCGTTGACCAAAGACCTGCTGGATGGAAAAATTTTCACAGAACTTTCGTACCGCAATGTAAATTATACAACCCCTAATGGTGCTACAACAAATCAAAACATTGGCGAAATGAGTCTTTCATGGCGAATAACTAAAAAGCTGATGCTGTGGTTCGACTACGAAGCTACCTTCAATCCCGACAATAACTACCAGGGACGCGCATTTATAAACCTTTCACAGAGATTCTGATAACGAAACTTGACATCATTAATTTGATAGTTGGTTTTTTTTTAGTACCTGTTAATGGCTTACATTGAAAGTTTTCAAGTAATTTTCAGGGGTTAAAATGCCCAACGAACTGTTTTTGAAATCTTTAGTATTTCGAGTTATTACTAAATCAATTTCTCCGGATAATTCTGCTGAAAAGTTTTATAAAGCATCTTCAAAATCCTTAAAACCACAGTTTAACGCTTTTATAATTACTGTTTTATCTGTGGTTAAAACTTCGATTATTGATGTAAGTTGTACTAATTTTTCAACAACTTTTTCGTGAGTAGCTGTTTGCATTAATAAATAATACACATTGCTAATAATCACAGAAGTTATATACCCTGTAATTGCTTTAGTTTCACAAAGAGCTAAAATTTGAGCAGCATTATCAGAAAATGGTTTTATATCAAAAAAGAAATCTAATATAACATCTGTGTCTATAAGTACTTTTTGCATTTATAAATACCTTTCTGTCAGACTCTTAGATAACTTTTTCTTATAATCAAAGTTCTCAGGTGCTTTGAATGAACCTTTAAGTGATTTTACGATAGGGGTCAATTCAGTATTTTCCATATTTTCATCTTTCGTAATAACTTTCAGGTAATTTCTCTGGTTTGTTGAATGCTATCGTAATAAAATGGGAAAACCTCACGCCCCAACTCATCGAGCAAACTTTTTTTACCCTTCAAAACTACAACGGTAAAACCATGAAAAAACGCTCCAAACGAAAAATTGTATTTTAATGGAGTAACCATGGCACCAGCCCGATTCCGAAACCCACACAACCCACTTCTCCATACTATTTCAAGCGGTTCACGGTTTCGTACCCCACTACCGCAACATGGACAGTATTGATATTCGAGTTCTATATTAGGTGCGAATTCAGTGTCGCAGTGGGGACATTGCATGGGATGAGCGTACGTTTAGTTATTTTTAATTTTTCTTGTCAATTTTCTTAATAGTATTATTCAGTTGTAAAAAACGGTCGAAATCACTTTGAAACAGCTGGTCCTGTACAATTCTAAATTTTTCCCATTCGGTTTCGGCATGGTGATACCTTCATTTGGAATGCCTTATGCATTTTGTGTTATTAAGCAATACTTAATAACTCATTCTTCGGCATTGTTATTATCGATTGAAATTATTTGTTTATTCATAATTATATCAAAATCACTTACAAATAATTTGTCTTGTACGATGCGGTATTTTTCAAACTCACTTTCGGCATGAGTTCGAGCTATTTCGGCGGTCACTTTGCCAGCATCTTGCAATACCTTACGGTCAGTTGCATCAATAAACCGATTTAGTCTAACTTCCCAATCTTGCATGGTCATTGGTATTTGTCTAATAGCCATATCTTCTGCTATATCCAAATAAGCTGAAACTAAACGTTGTAATTGCATCATTTCGTTTGTTGATAAATAGTTTTTTGCAACTACCACATCAAATAACCTACGGCAAAAATGGCAGCAAGATTGTAATGATTTGTGTCATAACTTTTACCATCTGCAGCAGTTATTCGAAAATTTCGAATAACTGAGTTTTCCTCCAATTCTGAATCAGCGAAAACTTTTTTTAAGTGATAGTTAATTGTATGCGTTTCAACATCATACAGTAGTTCAAGCATTCGCTGTGTTAGCCAAATATTTTCATCGGCATACACTGCATCAACACCACCATTGCCTCCGGCAGCCACAAAAGTCAGGTATTCTGCAGCCGAACTACGGATAGTAACTTCTTTATTTGGTTGTTTTTTTTTCATGTTTGAAACAATGTTTATTTCGTTAAATCTATGATTTTTAATACGAAGCTAATTACTTTCTAATTTGCTAAGCAGATGGCACATACCGATTTTTATCGGTAGCTTTGCTTCTAACCCTGCCTGTTCCGATGTAATCGGAAACGTAGTTTGGAGAAATACGCCGAACTTCATATGCGAAACACGCTACGAAGAACGAGGGGCAGACGATAAAATTCTGAAAATAGAAGTTTCGGAATAATATAAGCCACATTTTATATTCTTCAATTGATATGGTTATACATGTCATCAATATTCATTTGAATATCAACCGAATTTTCATCTATTCTAACTTCGTATTTTTGCGTTGGTTGAGTATAAACATTAGCAAGTTGATGGCTTGTAACAAACGTGTTATTTTCAATATGAAATTTGTCTTTAAAAATAGCATTTTCAATATCATTGGCAGTGAAACTTGCAACATCTTTTCTTTGCTTTGTTGAAATTCTGCCCAAACGCTTAAGCTCATATAGATTATCAAAACTGTCAGTATCTTTGTCAGGCATTAAGATAAAAAGATAATCTCTCGCACGACTAATGGCTACATTTATGATGTTTTGTTTATTTACAGACACTTTATCTGATGCCCCTTTAAGTCCTGTTGGTGGATTAAAAACTGCAATAATAATATCACATTCATCGCCTTGAAAACCATGTATTGTACCTACTTGAACTTCTACGTTTTCATATGTGTCAATACGTTGCTCCCATAGTTTGTTTATCAATTCAGTTTGAGGCTTGTACGGACAAATTATTCCTATTCGGTATTTTTCATCTACATGGTTTTTTGTTATTTGTTGCGCCAGATAATTTACAAATTCAAATGAAAGCAATACAGAATAGATATGTACATTTGAATAAGAAAGTTTTTTAGCACCGTAAATACTATCAAATCGTTCAACTTTGAACTGAATGTAGTTTATTGTTTTAATATCAAAACCATTTAGTTTTAATGGACGTTGATTTTCCTCCGTTCTATAATGCTTTAATTTCCCATCATAAGAATACTCACTAAATACGGCACCAATAGCAGGTAAAGACCGATATTGCGTTTCAAGGTTCTCTACTACAAAAGGCTTTGGTTCTAAAACAGGCGAGGTAAAACTTTTTAAATTTACTAGTGTGTAAATATTTTCACCTTCCCAAATAGGTTCTTTTACAATTGGTTCAATTTGAAACGGGTCGCCAGCAATAATAAATTTAGCTCTTGGACATTGATATATTACAAAAATAATCTGAGCCAATGAAATCATTGAAGCTTCGTCAATTATAATATAATCCCAATCTATATCTTTGAGTTTGAGATTGTAATTTGTGTCTTGAAATCCATCGTAAGGAAAACGTGCTATTGTTGAGATTAAACATATTTTGTCTAATTGTTTTATATCGAAAGAACGATCACAAACATAATTTTCTAAAGACTGGTTACTTGTAGTTACGAATCGATACAACCAATCTTCAGGATTGCTACGTTCATCAACAATGTCGGTTGCTTTCTCCAATAGCACATCACAAGCTTTATTGGTAGGTGTAAGAATTAGCATTTTTACTTTTGGTTTACCTGCTACTTTTGCACTAATCCATTTCTTTGCTAAACTGGTAGTTTTTCCAGTTCCTGGAGGACCAAAAACGAAGTGTAAATTATCTGGTAAATTTTGTTTTAAGCAAAATGAATCTTCTAAGCCAAGTCCATTAAATGCTATTCGTAGTTTGTCAATTAGCTGTATTGGATTGTTTATGTTGATAATAGCTCGACTGATAGACTTTAAATCAATTGAATTCAAAAGGGCTTCATCAGCCAACTTTGCTTTTACACGCAAAGTATATTCCCGTACATTTGCAACCTCGAATCCAATCGTCAAATCATCTGAATCTTTGAATTTGAAAGTAATTGCTAAACCTCCCATTTCCTCAAGAAAAGTTGGAATATAGCGTGATGGATTTCTCAATACAAAAATTCGACTGGCATCCGCCTCTTGTTCTACTTTATTAAATGTAATTGTTATACCTTTACTACCATTTTTTTGCTCCCCACTTTGTAAATATTCTAATTCCAACAGTGTACTAAACCATTCCGCAGAGTATTTCGGAAGTCCTTCTGTTTTTGTTTTAAGTTCTTCAATATGATTTCTTTCTGCGAGTTCTTCATCTTGTTTTTCTTTAAATTTGTCAAGTTGATCGCTACGGTTTTGATCAACAATTTTTGACTTACTTTGATAATCTGTTTCATCTCCAAATGTTTCATCCAGTGACCGTTTAGTTTGTTCTTTTTGAAGAGGATTATATCGATTAGCTTCAAGTTGTAGTCGTTTTCGTTCTGCATAAGCCAATTCCTTTGCTTTCTTTTCTTCAATTGTACGTTTAGCTTCTAAAATATCATCAACACTCATTCCATCTAAAATCTTAGCTTTTTCATAATTTTCGCGCATTTCAGGAGACAGTTTTTCAATCAATTTTTCATCTTCAGTACTTGGTCGAGATTCTATTCCTAATAATTGAAATAATTCTTGTGTCTTTTCATTCCTAATGTAGTTATCGTGTAAATCTTCTCGAAATATCTCGTTTGGTTTTTTTAGCTGATTATCTTTGTTGTACAACCATCCTAGATTAGGATTCTTTAAACTAACAATAATCAATGAATCGCAATAATCGGTTGCAAGTGAACGAGAGTATGATGGTCTATAAACACACTCTGCTTTATAATACTTGCGGTACACTTTTGTTAAATTCCCCCACAGGTAAAGTGAAATCTCAAAACTTATTGTATTATCAATAATAATTTTAAGTCCATCAATTTCATAATCAGTTACTTTTTTATCATTATTATAATCACGAACATTTTCAAAATTATAGTGCCCAAAAGAAAAATAATTCTTTTTTACACTCGATTCAAAACTAAAATTCCAACTAGTATTCCAACTTGGATATATATTAAATATCTTAGGATAAGTATGAAAATTTAGAACTCCAAGGAACTCAAACACTTTATCTTCTCCATACTTTTTAATAACAGGTTCATAATAATCTGTCCAAACAAAAAATGTTTCTTTATTGTATTTAAAGTACTTGTGTAATTCCTCTGAATCAGCATATAAATCTTGTATTTTACACAAGTGAGGTTTGCTATCTGCTTTATGCTCACCTACAATTAGGAAATTCTCATTTATTTCGTTAATATATACATCTTGTTCTTGTCGAGTACATTCTCTATATTGGCAATATATAATATCGAAATCTTCTATTACTTCATCGTATTTTTTAGAGTGTTCGTTGTCTTTATATTTTGGAAACACTACTTTTCGTATGTAGTCAATTTTATTTGGTTCTTTAATACCTAATTCTTCTATAAACTTTCTTGCTGTTTGGTTTTCAATTATTAAAGGTGATATAATATTGAAATCAGCAGGCAATCCTGTACTCGGCAAGAAAACATTAGGTTTATCATCGGAAGTGAAAGGTCTTACAAACTCCCCATTACTAAGTTTGATAATAGGTTTGCTTCGTAATAATGCATCACTATAACGACCATAGCGTTCCCACAAACTTTTTGATTCTCTCAAAAATGAATAGAATTTTATCAACCATTCATCAGATTGTGAGCTAATGAATTTGTATGAAAACTTCTTCCCAAATTTTTCTTTGTTTAATTCTTCTATATAAAGTTTGCTATTTATATATCCTTTTTCATCTTCATTTTTATCATAATAGGAACAAAAAACAAAATCATATTTACCATTTTTTTTCTTTTCATGGTTTTCGTCAAAAATAATCAACTGGTTTAATTGGTCACTATCCAATAATTTATGTATTTGAGGGGTATCAGTCCATATGGCATAATCCCTTGTTACATATTCTTTACTTTGGGTAAATAGTATTTTCTCAGATTTTAGTAATGCAAGAAATTTTTCATGAAATATGTTTGTCGATAATTTATCTACAGTACTGACAATGTTTGGCGGGATAATTTTCAATAAATTATCATTGATTAAGTATGTTTTATTCTTAATGCCAATATCCCTGAGGCATAATATTGAATCAGCAGCAAGTTTTGCTAATTCATATAATAGTTTAAAATTTACATCTTCATTACGTTTTATTTGCTGTCTATTGTCTACAAGTAAAAAAGGAGCGTGCATAACAAAACAAAGATCTAAGTTTTCTGAGGTTGTAAAAAAACAGTAAATATTGGGACGTATTTCAGTGTTAATTCTTTTGCCTTTTTCATCTAAATAATATCCTACTGAAATAGGAAATGAACCTTCATCGAGTTTAACGTCCCTTGAAAATAACCACAGCTTTGAAGGTTTTTCATCTTTATTATTTTTTAATTCTAGCAAGTTGCAATTTATCCCATTTATTGACTTTGTTGATAGAATTCGTTTGCTGTAAATTCCGTTTGTAGAATTATTTTCAGTTTCCCATATAATTTCTTGTATATTATGCAAGAATAGTATTGGATTATCTAATGTTTGTAATTTTTTTTCAATCTCTTGATAAGACCTTTGAGGGTTAACACCTTCTTTGTCAAAAGGCAAATAAAAAAGTGTTTCATTTTCATTTCTAAGCACATGGTCTTGGCTAAGTAGACTTGGAACAATATAATCTGTCAGTTTAAATTTGAAAGTTTCATCATAAATATGAGGTGTCTGAGTGTATGTAAAAACGGCTTTGAATCCTATTCCAAATTTACCAATTTTATTTTCAGAATCTTCTGCACTCTTAGTAGAAGCACCGACAGAAGTTATTGAGTTAATATGTCCTAAAATGCCATTTATTCGATCATTCGTTTCTTTCAATTCCGTCGGTTCAGATAATGTAAATCGAACACTCCCGTTATGTCTAAAAATAACCCCATCTTTTGTTATTTTAAAATATACTTTACTAGCATTTGCATCATCTGCATTTTGTAAAAGTTCATAAATGAAATGCGCTGATTCAGGATATTTATTAATAATGCTGTTCCAAAATCCAACTAATGCTGGATGTTTTAGTGCTTTAGCTAATTCAAGTCGGCTTTTATTTAATTTGTGGAAGTATTCTTTTTCTTGTTTATTCATTATGTTGGATTGGTGTCTGATTAATGTCAATTCATAGGACTGATTCTCTTTGAAATACAAATTTATAGTTTGCTTTTTGCTGTTTTTACTAATATTAAACAATAACTGAATATATTATTATCCAATTTCAATCACACTCCAAAGGTAGTTAATTGATTTAATACAACCAAGAAATCTGCTGTACAACAGTTAATCATTATTTCTCATTATACCTCACAAACTTAGCTGCTTTCATGTCCTTAATAAGTAGTGGAGAGCATTTAAAACTAACTTTCTTGACAAAAATAGATTCAGCCCGAAGTTCATCGGGGTTTTCTACATTCCGGCTTTCGGCTTTCAGGGAGAAAGTGCCAAAACCTTCGAGACAGACGTTATTGCTTTGAAGTAATTCTTCCCGTATAGCATCCAATGCAGTTTTAATTGCCATTTCCATTTCGTAGGGATGCATTCGGCACAGATTCGATGCTCGTTCGGCAATTTCCGTTATACCAACAGTTTTTTTCCGCACTACGGTAGGGTAGAAGCCTTTCTTTTTAAGTTCTGCAGGGTTTAGATTATCATTCTTGCCCATCATTTTGTATTGTACACTCATAAGGAATTAATTAAAGGATTTGACTGTATGTTTTATAGATTTATTCAGGTTGATTTAAGTAAATAGTCTTTATATTTTATGATTAAACTGTACATGTAAGAAAAATAGAATATACATTTCATATATTCAAACTGTACAGTTCAAAAGTATAAAATATAGATTTCAAAAATAATATATCCTGAACATTTACATAACTAATCAATTAGTTTTTATTAGTTCAACTTGAATATTGTGGTAAATTGTAACTACAAATTTAATTTTACATGAATTATTCTACTTTAGCATAATAAATGAGTTTCTGTTTGATGTTGTTAATTAAAATCCTCATTAGGGGCTTGGGGCAGATAGTACAACTGTTTATTCCTGAAATATTTCAACTGTTATAAATATTTTTAAAAAAAATACTGCGTCTTATGCCCCCATTTGTGGGTTTGGGGGTCATGAACTAACAATTAAATACCTATTTTATAAAAATAAAAAAATGAAAATTATCTAATTTTATTCAATTTGACCAAAATGGATAAGCAGTTTTTATTAATACTGTTTTCTTTGGCAAATATTTCCAGTGCTTTTTCCTCTGAGAATAAAAATGAAAATTCATTTGGTTATTTCTTTTTTTGAGGTGCTATTTTATTCCTTATTCCATTTCTCTGCCAATTGTAGTATTTGATTATAATCGTTGTTAAAGCACATAATGCAATAATATACTGAATTTCAATGAAATACGTGTAATAAACATCGTGTTAAATATATTTAATTGTATGTACTTAAATTTAATAAAAAAAGGAAGCTCATTTCTGAACTTCCTTTTTTTTGTAGCGGGAACGAGAGTTGAACTCGTGACCTCCGGGTTATGAATCCGACGCTCTAACCAACTGAGCTATCCCGCCATTTTTTGAAAAGCGAGTGCAAAGATAGCTATTTTGGCTCATCCAGCAAACTTTTCACTGAAAAATTCTTGAATATCTAATTTTAGCCGTCCGATATTCAGCCCGGCTAAAAAAATTAAACTAAATTCAAGCAAACGCTCATGATTGTGGCATCGATTTTCTTAATGTGTTGCCACTATCTTATTGATAACCATATATTCGGCACGATGTAAAAGTGCAGACTTAAAGTGCTTGAAAAGAGATAAATATAAGTGCTCAAAAAAACCGAAAGTCTCGCTTTTCGTTTCCATCGCTCATGGTCGATAAGGCTGGAATTTGTGACAAACCAATATCAGCTATAAATTCAATGTCGTTTAGATAAGGAATTTTAAATTTCAGGACAACTCAAATAAACTAATAAGGCTTTGCTCAAATAGGCAAAAGCACAATGAGCTGGATGTATGGGTTTAAACTCCAATTAGTATGCAACGACTAGGATGTATTATTAAATTTCAGTCTAACTCCGGAAACGATGATGATAGAAATCCAAAAACACTACAAACCCTTATTAATGATTTGTTTGCTAAACTTTTGGGCGACAAAAGCTATATTTCTGCCTCCCTTTCCGAAACGCTTTTCTATAAAAGAATTCATCTACGCTTATACTTGAAAAAACTTTGTCAAACTTATTAAGTGCTTGTTTTAATAAACTAATTTATGTCATGTACTTATCCCTGATTACTTTGATTTTTTGACTTCCCGACTATTGAGATAAGCATTTTGAGCAAAAGTCAAACTTAAAATATAAAAAAAGGTCGGTGTTAAGCCGACCTTTAGTTGCAAAATTAATTATATCAATCCCATTTTTAGGTTCAGAATCTGAATCCCAACGTAACAACAGCATTATTAGTATTTGTAATTACACTTGCCTGATTTCCTTTTATAGCTAAATAATTAGAATTAAAGGGCATAAACGATTCATTTATAAGTTTACTCATACAAGCAAAATCAATATACCAACCTGCCTCGCGAAAACCGAAACCTGCTGAAAAGTAGTTTGTATTATTGTGTTTGAAGTATTCAGTATCCACTCTTGTAGTGTTGTACACATAAACATTTTTTTCAGCTTGCGTAGTTGTTGCACTTGTTGAGTATGCATAACCGGCTCGTAATGAAAAGTTATTGTTTAACCTGTATTCAGCTCCAATTTTCCATGTCTGACTTGCCATTAGCATTTTAGACATGCCATCATTTTCATATTGGTAATTTTTTGAATTTCCATTAATATCCATGTATTTCGATGTAGAATAATCATTGTAATTATATTCTACACTAATCAATCCCTTTTGACCCATAATAAATGCTGAACTAAGAGTTAGCTGAACAGGACTTTGTAGTTGAAAATCGTATGATCCATAATTATCGGAATTGCCTGAAACAATACTATCCAAAAAATTACTGTATAAATTTGACTGAATACTTGAATTATAAGAGTTGGTGAGTGCATATACCGTTGGAGTATTGATTGATACCCCAAAACGTAAAAAATCAGTCGGTTTAATGATTGCTCCAATTTTTAAATTGATACCTGCTCCTGTTGTAGATAAATTATTGTTTAAGGTGAATTTTCCAAATCGGTTGTTGAAAACTTCGCTGTAAGATGTGTTACTGTTGTAATTTATTGTTTGAATATTGGCTGTAGCACCCAAATAAAACACATTGCTGAAGTTCCCTGCCCAGCCCAATGAGTATTCATCAATACTTCCGGTTTCTTTGGAGTAATAGGATGGAGTTACATTTTCAGTACCCAGTAAATCTGATCTCCAACCAACATTTTCTTCGTTAATCAGATAAGCTTCATATCCCATAACCGATAAATAAGGAACATCCGGATTATCATAATTTATATTGCTTCCGCTGAATGTTTGTTTTGTTTGTAATTCTGCATTAGTGGTTAAATATGCCATATAATCGGTCATTGACGCACTCGATGAACCACCTAAAATGGCTAAATTTCGATTAAAACTTTTAATCGTATTAAAGCTAAACGACCAATTTGAGTTTAACAGACCAGTTGTTCCTCCATGCTCATTTTCCCAGGTTGGGATTGAAACTATATAGGCAAAATTATTAAACCCACCTTTAAATGAATTATCACGGCTGGTTTTGTCGTTCCAGGTTGATGTGTTGATTTGTCCATTAAAATTCAGTGTACCAACAATTTCGGAACTCCGGTAAATACCCAGCCCTGCCGGATTATCTTTAATTGAAGAAGCATCACCTCCTAATGCTCCAAATGCTCCTGCCATTCCCATATACCTGGCAGTGCCAATTATATCGGTTTGTTCTAATTTCAATGCATCGAATTCTGTTTGAGCTATTGTATATGAATAACAAACAAGTGCTGTCGCAATAATAAAAATCTTTTTCATTTTAGTCTGATTTAATAATTTTCGATTCAACTGATATTTCTATTTATCTTCGACCACTACTTCCACCGCTTGAACCACTTGAGCGAGAACCCCCACTGCTACTGCCCGAACTTCCGGAACTCCCGCTGCTATAGGAAGAATTACTACTGCTGTTGCTGTTTGAAGAACTTCCACTTGAGTAAGAGGATGAACTTGGGATTGAATACGAACTACTGCTACGGGTAACTCCAGATTGAGTACTGCCAGTTGAATAACTTCCCCTGGAAGTGTTTATTGAACTAGAGCCAGATGCCGAACGGGTAACCGATGTGTTGGTATTACGTATCGATGAAGTAGATGAACCGTTATCACGACTAACATAGTTTCCGGTTGGCACACTGCTTGACGTAGCTGTATAAGTTCTTGGTTGTGTGTTGATTGCGGAACTTGTAGTTCGTGTCGATGTATTATAATCCTGCCTGCTTCCTGCTGAAATACTTGTTCCTCTGGTTGTTGTATTTCTTACCAATCCAATTCCATTGGAGTAATTTAATACAGTGCGGGTAGTAGAATTTGTAGTTGAACGAGTATTTGTTCCATCGGTTGAATTGGTTCCACTAACTTTTGTATATGGATTTCTTGAAACGGATGAACTAATACCACCGCTATTGTTTAATGTTGACCTTGTATCAGTATTTACCAGATTTCCTCCTGGTCTGGAATTTGCCGAGGAATATGAATGATCTCTTCTGCTGTTTTCGTCATAAGCAGCACTGGATTTGTTATGTCCATTTCCCCAATATCCTCCAAAACCTCCATATCCGTAGTAATCGCCGTAACCATAATATCCACCATATCCATACATTCCACCGTATCCATACATTCCACCGTATCCGTACATTCCACCGTATCCGTAGAAACTATCGTATCCAAACCATGGATTGTACATTCCACCAAAGCCATAATAAGGAGAATTCCATCCATGTCCCCAACCACCATAACCATATCCGTAAGGATTGGTATTATAATTCCACCAGTATGGATTTGACCAGGTTGGAGTTACATAAGCGTACGAATCATCAACATAAACATTCCAATCGCTGTTATTCAGAAAATAAATATTATTATATCTCGGATCACCAATAAAAATCTGATATTTCGGATTGTGAAACCGGCGAATGCGTTCAGCATATTCTTTGTCCGATTCAGTTCCATTAAATCCGTTTAAGTAGTGACCATCTTCCTGATTGTTATAGATACTGTCCAAATTTGCTGTGCCCTCCGAATAAATTGTATCGTGAACATATACCGGATTAGTATGTCCGTCGTACGTTTTAATATTAAAATTACCGGAATGTAAGCTATAACCATCCGGCGATTTACCATCTGCAAAAACGGTATCTCTAATTATGGTTGGATACTTGATTGCTTTTTCTTTAAAAACAATTTCCTTTGCCCCGTTTTTATAATTTGGTCGGGGTTTGTTATCGTTTATCTGTTTACCGGGTGATTTATCAGCATTTTGTTTCTGAATTACAGCCGGAGAAGATGGATTAAAATAAATATCATCAACAATAACATTCTGATTTTGACCCATTAAGGCGAACGGGGTAATCAAAGTTAGTAAACTGAAAAATGTGAATCGTTTCATGATTATATCTCCTATTATTTAAGTCTAACGTGATATGGAATTATATGGTATATTTCAACAAGAATCGTGCCACTGAGAAGTAAATCTTTTAGCCTGTTACATTGCTTATAACTAAAATTTCCCTACTTTTGTAAGTTGAATATTATTCCTTTGACTTACAAATATCATAAATGTTTAAGTCATTGATTTAAATTTTCAGGTCAAATGTAGTTTATTGTATATTATTAACTCAACATATAGCACTATGAATTATTTTGAAGTCCGTTTTTTTATCGAACCTTTTGAAGATTATATTTCTGACGTACTTTCAGAAGAACTGGGTGAACTTGGATTTGATAGTTTTGTAACCACCGAACAAACGCTGGATGCGTATATTCCTGAAAATACTTTTGATGAGGCTAAACTTAAAGCTGTGTTGGATGATTTTCCTTTCGAAGCAAATATCAACTATCAGTTTTCAAAAATTGAATCCAAAAACTGGAATGAAGAATGGGAAAAACATTATTTTGAACCAATTGTGATTGGTAATGAGTGTGTTATTCATAGCTCGTTTCATCAGAATGTGCCAAAAGCGAAATACGATATTGTTATTGATCCTAAAATGGCTTTTGGAACCGGTCATCACGAAACAACCAGTCTGGTTATTGCCGAGATTCTGAAAATGGATTTGAACGATAAAACGTTATTGGATATGGGATGTGGAACAGCAGTTTTGGCAATTTTGGCTTCCATGCGGTCTGCGAAACACATTCTTGCTATCGACATTGATACCTGGTGTACCGAAAATTCGCTCGAAAATATTGCTGTAAATAAAATTACGAATATTGATGTAAAACTGGGTGGAGCAGAATTACTCAGTGGTTTGAAATTTGATATCGTTTTGGCAAATATAAATCGTAATATTTTATTGGCTGACATGGAAAGTTATGCTGCATGTCTCAATACAGGTGGAGAATTATTTATGAGTGGATTCTATAAGGAAGATATTCCGATTATTGAAGCAGAAGCTAATAGAAACGGGTTGAAATTGACTCAATTTCAAGAGAAAAACAATTGGGTTGTGGTAAGAACTGTGAAAGAATAAAAAAATCGGAGAAGTTATTCTCCGATTTTTTTTTAATACTGCTCTTTATCGCTGGGGAAATCTCCCGATTTCACATCCTCTACGTAGTGTTCAATAGCTTCATTCATAATGCTTTGAATGTTTGCATAGCGACGTAAGAAACGGGGTGAAAAATCCTGATTTAGTCCAATCATATCATGTAAAACTAAAACCTGACCATCAACTCCTCCACCTGCACCAATACCAATTACAGGAATAGTCAGTTCAGAAGCAACCTGTTTAGCTAATGAAGCTGGAATTTTTTCAAGTACGATTCCGAAACAACCGGCTTCTTCCAGTAAATGTGCATCGCGTATAAGTTTATCTGCTTCGCTACCTTCTTTCGCTCTTACAGCATAAGAACCGTATTTATTGATAGACTGCGGCATCAATCCTAAATGTCCCATAATTGGAATTCCGGCACTTAAAATTCGTTTTACAGATTCCAAAATTTCCTCACCACCTTCGAGTTTCAGACAATCACAATGAGTTTCTTTCATAATCCGAATGGCGGAAGCCAGTGCTTCTTTGGAATTTCCCTGATAACTTCCAAAAGGCATATCAACCACCACCAGCGCACGTTTTACCCCACGAACAACTGATTTGCCGAAAAATATCATTTGATCCAGTGTAATTGGAAGTGTTGTAATGTTTCCACACATTACGTTCGATGCGGAATCTCCTACAAGTATAATATCTACTCCGGCTTTATCAACAATATTTCCCATTGTAAAATCATAAGCTGTTAACATGCTTATTTTTTCACCCCGTTGTTTCATTTCCAACAATCTTTGAGTAGTTACTCTTCGGAAATCTTCGCTATGTATTGACATAATAATTCTGTTTTTAAATGAGTGTGCAAACTTACATAAAAACCTTCAATTCTTAAGCAAATCCTATAAAAATCAAGACTACATTTTGTATGAAAGTTACTCACTTCTGTATGAAAGTAACACTCTTGTTATCAGAAGTAACATATTTCTGTATGGTAGCTACTCACTTCTTATCGGTTTTTATTCAATTCCGGTGAGAAATAATACAATTTAAATTGAAAGTTGTGCAATTCAGTATCGTATTCCAAAATTTCTTTTAGCCCTATATATTTCTCTTTATACTTATTAGGCATTACACAAGTTATAAGTATCTGATATATTGAATTATATATTCCAATGTAAAGAAATGGAACGCTGATCGAAGATGCCGACTTGACGGCATTACACGGATTTAGCTGATTTGCACAGACGGAGTATTTCGACGTGCCGACTTGACGGTATAAAATGTAAATACGGATCAATAAAAGGATTTTATCCCCGATAAATCGGGTCTGATTTAAAGAGCTAAGTCTTTATCATTAACTACGTTGATCTTCGATTCCGACATGTCGGAATAAAATCAGTTTAGATCAGTCCTATCAGCGTAATGCCGTCAAGTCGGCATCTTCGATCCGCGTTCTATTCTTACAAACATTTGTAACTACTCAGCAGTCTATCGTTTTTTTAATTTAAACTTAGTTGTTTGAAATATAGAGAATTAGTTTCCTTGCCCCGAAGGGGCTAAATGTGAATAACCCCCAGTGAGCGGAGCGAAACTGGGGGATGAAGTAAATAAATGATCCGACATTTGTAAGTGCATTTAAGCACGAAATACGGTTGTTTAATAAAGTATCTGAATTAATTCAGGAGCTGATTTATGACAACCCGCGAGAGTTGGTTTGAGTCAGTTAGATAAAAATGATTATCCGCATTTAACCGTTAGATTCAATTTAAGATTATCCACATAAGAGAGTCAATCTTTAACGCCGAAAGCGTTGAATTTTAATAACCCCGTACGAAGTGCGGGGGTAAATGAACCACAGCACTACAACCCCAAATGGGGTTGAACTATTTTCGGATTGTTCGACCCGCTTCGGGGTCGTTTTATCAGTTATTATCAAGTCCCCGCACTGCGTTTCGCTTCGCTACACTTGTACGGGGTTATTGAAATTGTATCCCTTCGGGATATACTGTACATTTTGCGGATAATCATATAGATAAATTGAAAATAAATTAAACAATTAGTGGTTAATTTAAAAAATAGTTTTTATCTTTGGGAAAAAAAGTCTGAATCAAAATTAAAGAATTAAAGAATATACAGAATTATGGAAAAAGATGAATTGACTTATAAGATTATTGGCTGCGCTATGAAAGTGCACAATACACTTGGAAATGGCTTCCAAGAAGTAATCTATCAACGTTGTTTAGCTATAGAACTTCAAAAAGCAGGATTAC
>JBAXMR010000024.1:0-47742 GCA_037134195.1 Paludibacter sp.
TAATATTCAACACCTTAAAAAATGAAGTTTCAAAAACTGTCAAAGTCAGGAAATAATATATACAAGCTTAAATTACACTTTATTTAACTGATTGTGATATGAATCTCCGTTCCACCCCAAGATGAAATAATAATTCCAACCGGTACTTTTAATACTGATTGTAAACGTTGGGCAAAAAAATAAGCTACAGCACTTGTATTTGATATATTTTCGGAAGTGTTTAACTTCCAACTTCCCGAAATACTATCCTGCGGAACAATATTTTTTCGGCGTTCCACTTTGAAGATTCGGATTGGAATCTGGCCGTCAACATTAGCAATGGTTTTCTTAGATTCATTCACAGGTTGAATATCATAACCTTACAGCGTCATTTGCATATTTGACTGACCTGCACAAAACCAAACTTCACCAATCATCACATTGCTTAGTTTTAATTCTGATCCGTCCGAAAAAGTCAATGAATACGGACCACCAGCTTTAGGCGTTTTGATAGTTGTTTTCCAATTTCCATTAGTATCTGAGTGTACCATAATAGGCCTATTTAACCATAATGCTTTGATGGTAATTTTTATATTTTCGACAGATTTTCCCCAAATTTTTACAATTAATTTTTGCTGTAATACCATATTGTCCGAAAAAACAGCAGGCAATTTTATTTCAGCATTCAGTGTAAGATTTAATAGCAGAAATATTAATACGGAAAGTGATATTTTTTTCAATTAATATTACCTAAAAAAAAACGACCCATTTTCAGGGTCCTTTTAATTTCATTTTATTTTACAAAACGGATAATACTAAGCTTTGAGCCATTTTGGATGTTGACTATATAAACCCCAGGATTTAAGCTTTCAATATTTATTTGCTCGCTGTTTATAACCGACAATACATTTTTTCCAACTGAATTGAAAACCTTAACATTCACATTGCCGACATTTTTCAAACTTAAAATATTGTTATGAATACTATACTCTTTTTCATTATTAACAGTTTGAATGCCGGAAGCTCCACTCAATGTTAGTTGACCAGCTCCGGTCATTTTATTATATAATTCATCTGAAGTTTCATGGAAATACCAACACTTGCGATTGCGGTCGCCATCCCAACCAGCTACTGTATTAACGTCGTGGTCGGCTACATACACATCAAAATAGACTGTTGAATTATCTACAAATGATGCTAGTGTCACAGCTCTATCTATAGCCACTTCGTATGTATAGTGATTTGGATTATCAATAACACATTTACCATTTACTCCTAGTTGATTCCACATATCTGGAGTTACTATAGTTGATGCATCAATAAGTGTTTTTGCCAAACCATAATTATGAGAACCAATTTCACCGAAGTATTTAGTTCCTCCATTTTGAGCTGTAAAGGCAAATTGTCGAGCAAGAGCTTGTTCCGCACCTTTTAGAGGGTCAAATCCATTCAAACCAAAATATACTTCAATTTTATCACCCAAATAACCATTATTTATTTGGTCAGGGTCTTGAACAATAATATCATCAGTAACATCAAAAAGAAAATAAATTTTATTGGCATCAAAAGTTACTTTAAATTTAGCTGACAAATCAAGATCTGAATTAACGGTTGGATTTGTTCCAAAAATGTCACCATGAAATACCTGATTTATTTCATTCCATTGGATATTAATCCATGCTGCATCATTTCCAATCCCATCAATGACAGGCGCTACTGTTGTATTTGGAGAAATTACAAGTGGCGAAGTTGGTAATAAACCAGCAAATCCAATTTGAGATGCAGTAATTACACATAAAATAAAACTAACATAGAACTTTTTCATATAAATAAATTTTAACATGTATTTAAATAATCAAATATTTATAATTTTCCGTACAATTGTTTTTTTAGGAAAATTTAATTTTACAATCAACACTTTATCTGCAAAAATATCTTTTGAGAATACAGACTTATAACCGTCAACATTTTGAGTAAAAAGCCGTTGACCATTAATATTGAAAATATCGTAACTTTTTAAAAAATCAATACTTTCAATCTCAATTGTACTGTTCAAAGTACGAATTTTCACTGTATTTTCATCAGTAACATTTGAAATTCCTGAAATATCACCTTGAGTAGCAACTTTATAAATATGAACATCCCAATTGCTGAAAGTATCTGTAAAAACTCCATTCGTGGCTGTTATAGTTCGGTTTTCACCAACTACTTCTATTGTACTCGTTCCTGTAAATCCTCTAAGTGTAAATGTTCCCGTCGTCGAATTCCCATTTTCAATTACTGAATAAATATAAGTAAAGCCTTGATATCTTTTAACCATGGATTTTAAATAACTCGACAAACCCTTATTACTCGTTTTCATAGTAACTGCATTTGATACAGTTTGTGTATTAAGAATCGGAGAATGTGCTAGAATTAATTCATTATTCTTTTTTACCTCTGCCGACATAGCTGCATCATTCAGTAATCCGGTTTCAACAAAATTAGGAGTTATTAAATGACAAAAATAGAGCAAACCTCTCGCTCCATGGATTATTGCTATCCATGCTTCAGGTCGAATATAGGCTGTAGGAGTGGTTGTATAACGACTATCTCCTTCATAATTCGTTGATTCCAAACAAGCTATTACTGGTTTTTTATAATCCGAATATCTCCTCAAATTATCAACTCCAGCACCAATTATACCAGGATTTTGACCTACAGCATTCAAATATGGCTGCTTAAATGATGCCAAAGTCGCATCCTTGTAGGTGTTCATTGGATATATATCGAACTGCAAAATATCAGCACCTTTAGCATATTGACGATATGAAGCTGTATCTCCAGTAGCTGCACCTCTTCCCCACCAGTCTTTTTGTGCTACACCTGCACCCAAACTAAGATATACAGGACGATTCTGATCTTTTATCACTGTATTGTTATATGCTGAAATTACAGTAGATGGATCCACAGTATTACCTGAACTTTGTACATTGTCCGGTTCATCAATATAATATATCCACGAGGTAATAGCAGGTTCGGTATTTGGATTTCCAAGATTTGAAAGCATTTCTGTTGTTGGTGGTACCATTCCTACTTTTGCGGACACCATTGGGCTTAAATCATTACCTGACCAGCAAAATACATTGTAATTAAATCCTAAATTTTTATAAGCTATAGCATTATTAGGTTCTTGATACCAGGTTCCAATCAGAAAATAATTTGGGTTAGCCGAAGGACCTTTTGTCCATTTCGCAAAATAAGCATTACCACCCTCCCAAGGTTCAAAAGTGTCGCCTACAATATAGTCTGACTTTGCAATCAAATCGAACGAAAAAAACAATATTAAAAAAGTTATTATTGAAATATTTTTCATTTTATTTTTATTATTTATTCCACAACAATAGTCGGTTTACCACTTATTAAGTCCATCGATTGGGTTAATGGTATTTTATACAATGGAGTCAGAATCTGATAACCCGCAGCACTTAAATGTAATCCATCAGCATTAAATAATGTAGCATTGGGTGTACCATTATTCAAAAATGAATTATAAATATCAATGTATTTGGTATTAGGACGGAAAGTGGCATAATTCTTTAATAAAACATCCAGTGGTTTTACAAACGATTCCAGTTTGGCAGAATAGGTTGGAGCAGGCATACCGGAAACAATATAGAAAACGATTGTTGGGTCATATTCATGGACTAAATATTCAAAATATCGGAACATTTCAAAAGTTTGATCGGCAGTTTTGGCATCAATATCGTTCAAATTATACATTACCACTACTTTGGGATGATGTGGTGGAACAAGCTTTGAGAAATAATGAATCTGTTGAATCATTATTGAACCTCCAATACCGCGATTCATCACAGGTAATGGTGCCAAATCTGTTACCATATCAGCCGGGGCGGTAATTCCATTACTCCAAAACTGCATAATGGAGCTCCCAACAATTACAATATCTTTATAAGCATTCGGGGTAAGTTGGTTATCCATATCCACGTAGCCGTTCATCATACCATCTTTAGCAGTTAATAGAGCTAAATCTGCCGAGTTAGTATTTATGGCAGGGTCTAGACTTAATACTGAAGCATATTTTGCTTTCAGGTAGGTATAATCAGTTTGATCTACTGCATCTGTTGAGTTTGGAACATATGCAAACAAACTTTCTGAAATTAAAAACAAGCTAAAAACAAAAAGTAAATTTGTTTTCCGAAAAAGAAATTTTTCTTTGATTTTCATAATTATATGAGTTATAATTTGGCAATTAGCTATGGAATAAGTGTGAATTTCAATGGGTATTTTAAATACGTTTTCTTACCATTTAAAGTCACTAATGAGTAGTATATTTTAAATTGATGTCCAACAATTAGTTTTTTGCTGGTATTGTTAAACCGCAAAATTCCTGTTAATTGTGTGATAGTTATCAAAGTGTCTGACAACAGTTTACCCTGATTCACAAACTTGTATGCTTTGTTACTTGCATCTTTTGCTAAAATTGAATCTATGACGAAATTGTATAATTTGTAATCATTCGGAATTTTAAAACTATCAGGACTACAAATAACATTACCCTTGCTATAAGCAATTTTCCGAGCTACAGAATCCGGGTATTTTAGGTAGTAATTTGAAGCATCTAAGACTGTCAAATGTTCAACGTACGGTGGATTATCGTTACAACTATGGAAGGTTATTGCAACAGAAAAAATTGCTAATGCAAACATTAAATATTTTGATTTTATTTTCATTTGAATGTAAAGTTTATATGTTTAACCTACTAGAATCCTGGATTTTGAATTATTTTTGGATTAACATTAATTTCGTTTAATGGAATAGGGAATTGTACATTATTCGGATTGCTTACCATTTGAATTTCTCCCGGGTAACGATTTGGTGCATCCGGATTTCCTTCGAATGCATTAAATGCATCTATATAAGCAAGGTATTTACCTGTACGGACTAAATCGTACCATTGATGACATTCTCCCATTAATTCAAAATTTCGCTCTTTCCAAATTGCTTCCCGGAATTGGTCTTGTGTCATCCCGCTCCAGTCAAGTGGGTATGTTCTTTTTATAGTGATATTTCCGTTCCGGGCACGTGCCATCAATTGATTTACATATTGGTAGGCATTGCCAGGTCCATTCAATTCATTCTCAGCTTCGGCTTGCATTAACAACACATCGGCATAACGTAAGTAAATGAAGTTACATTGATTTTGAGTAACATAAGTGGCATTTATATCCTGGTATTTAGCTAGGTAAGGCCATTTCTCTGAAATGTCGGCGGCTGGATTTGGATAACAAATGATGGTTGTATCATTTCCGTTTTTACTAACCGTATTAGGGTCATGGGGAAGTGGTATTCCTTTATAATACTTTCGTATAGTACCCTTGCTACCTCCCATAAATGTTACATCCAAGCGGTAATCTATCGAATCAGAAGAGCTTCCTTTGCAATGTGCTTTAATGAATTCATTAAAAATATATTTGGTGCATCGCGTTCCTCCCCAATCAGAACCAGAATAGCCACTTCCGGCAGGACTGTAATAACAAGGAACCATAGATCCATATAACCTTTGACGAATTGTATTCACTTCAAAAAGTGACTCGGATGAAAACTTTACCCCATTTTCTGAAATTTTACCATAAGGACCAACTTCCATCGTATATTGCTGCATAAAGTCTGGGACAAGACTGAATTGACCAGTTTTTGTGACTTCTTCACAATAAATCCTTGCTGAGTCGTAATATAAATTTGAATTCTGTACAAAATCAAAACCCAACAGGTCGTTATAAGTTTTATCAGTATATTTTGTACCATATTTATTCATAGAAGCAGCTGTAAGATAGACTTTTGCCAATAAACCATAGGCAGAACCTTTCGATGCCCTTCCTTCTGTACTTCGTGCTAATGGTAATAATTCAGCCGATTTTTTTAAATCAGCAATTATCTGTCGGTAAATCACACTAACAGGCTGTCTTACAGGAATCTCTGAAATTTGAGTAGCTGGTTTCAGATACAGTGGTAACCCACCAAACATTCTGACCAAATTGAAATAATGCAACGCTCTTAGAAACAAGGCCTCACCATAAACTCTAGATTTTACGGCTGGAGTTACCGCAGCCGGAGCGTGATCCAAACCATCGAGAACGTTATTAGCATAAGCAATGGTTGAATAAAAATTAATCCATATAGAATTAACTGCTAAATTGGTGCTATTGATTGCTTTTGAATAAATTAATCCACCAGGCATATTTTTACCCAATCTATCCTGTGCATCAGATTGTCCTACTGCTGCAGATTCTATAACTGTGATATAATCTTCTGCAAGACCTGTTCCATTGGCAGATTTAGCATCTGTATCCATCTGGTACATTCTATTATAAACCGCTGACAAAGCTGCATCGGCATCTTTATCATTTTCAATAAAATTAGTACGTTGATATACTTGCTCGGTTAATATACTATCACATCCGCTCAGGATAAAGACGCTTAAAATCAGAAATATAATTATCTTTTTCATGTATAATACTATTTAAAAATTACAATTAAACCCGAATAAAATTGATTTCGAAGCAGGATATGACATAAGGTCAATACCCAACTTTAAAGGATTCCCTGCAAAACTATCTACTTCGGGGTCAAAGCCACTGTATTTTGTTAAAGTTAATAAATTGTTGCCGGTTATAAAGAATCTAACATCTTTGATAAAAGAAGTTGCTGTAAATTTGGCTGTGTAGCTTAGTGTGATATTAGATAAACGCAAATAACTTGCATCTTCAATTAATCGGTCAGAAACAATATTAATTATCATAAATGGATTTATGGCTGGATAATAATTACTTGTTCCATCTCCTTGCCATCTTCCATCGTAAGCAGCTTTGGATACATTGTAAAATCCACCATTTAAGTTATTTAGCCGATTTAGGTTCGCATTTAAAATATCTTTTCCTTGTACACCATTACAGGCAATGGTCAATCCCCAGTTTTTATAGGTTAGATTCGAAGCAAAACCATAGGTAAATTGAGGATTTGGGTTTCCTATTATCTGATTGTCTTGCGCTTGATTAATGACACCATCTCCATTTTTATCAACAAATATGATTTCTCCGGCCGTAGGTTTTCTACCAAAATACCATTGCGTTGATGTGTTTACAGCTATAGTTTTGGCATCTGCATCAGTATTTCCAGCTGCAATAGCAGTTGAATATGCTACATCGTAAGCTTTTTTTGAAGCTGCATCAATTTGTGCTGCATTTTGATAAATACCATCTGTTTTTAATCCCCAAAACATACCTACTGCTTGGCCTTCCATAAAAATATTGGCTGGCTGACCTACCGACAAGGTTGACTCTATACCTTCGCCCAAAAAGAAACTTTTGTTTGGTAATCCTAGACTAATTATTTTGTTTACATACGTAGAATAATTAGCATCTAATGACCATTTCAGATCTTTTGTATCTACAATCACAAAACTGGCTGTAATATCAATACCCTTGTTCGACATCACCCCGATGTTAACATATTTACTGCTGTAACCATAACTTTCTGCTAACGGTAAATCAATGAGCATATCTTTGTTCGTTTTGCTAAACACATCTACCGATAATTGAATTCTGTCTTTAAATAATCCAAGGTCAATACCTGCATTGGTTTGTTCAGAAGTTTCCCATTTCAAAAATGGATTTGGCATATTAGATAATGCTGTTCCAGTTATTGGAGTTGACCCAAATGCATACCCATACCCTTCAGTGGCAAAATGCAACGAAGACTGTCCGGAAGCTATATCCTGGTTTCCTGTTTGACCCCAACCCAATCTGAATTTTAAATTAGATATTTGTTCAATATTTTTAATAAATTCCTCCTCTCCTAAGCGCCACGCAAAAGCTGTTGACATAAATGGTGTGAACTTATTTCCCGTTGCAAATTTTGACGAACCATCATATCGACCAGATATTGTCAATAAATACTTTTCCTTCAAGCTATAAGTAGCTCTGCCTAAGAAAGATAATAAACTAGAATTATCTCTGTATCTACTCATTCCATTAAATATCGCTGCAGAACCTATTTGTTCATATCCTAGAACATCAGAGTTAAATCCTTGTGCACTATAAGAAGTTACGTGATAGTCCATGTTGCTATACGTTATACCCAAAACTCCTGTTAACCTATTGTCTTTATTGATATTATGATTGAAATGAAGCAGATTGTCCAAACTAATTCCCGTGTAATTAAGTGCTGTTTCTCCGGCACCACCATTCATAAATCCAGCAAGGTATTTACCATAATATTTCCAGCGTTCTTTGCTTTTGGTGGCATAGCTACCAGTTACTTCATATCGAAACGTTTTATTAAAGGCATAAGTCAGGCTTAATTTGGTATTAATATTGGTTTCAAAATTATCATCTTTGTAACGATTTACCCAATCTACAGGCGTAACAGCATACTCTGGTTGTAATCCAGCGAGTTGTATTGAAAGTGGATTTCGATAAAGCATGGACGAAATGGCAGTTAAATTTTGAGCACCACCTACACCGGTTGTTGAAGTCATTTTTGAATTTACAGTTGACGCTGCAATATTAAACACAGCAGTCAGCTTATCGGAAATATTATTTGTAAAATTGAACCGTACATCACCACGGTTAAATCCTGTGTTTTTCAAAATTCCTTTATCACCTTCGTAACCCATTGAAAAATAGTAATTTGATTTTTTTGTCCCACCGGTAATTGATAAGTGATTATTGGTTGAGATGGAAGTTTGTAAAATCTGATCTTGCCAATTATTTGTTGCTACATTTGGATCAAGTACGTTTAACACTGGCTTTCCGTTTGCGATTAGAAACTGATATTCATTATAATAACGTGAGAAATCAGGCGCATTTAGCATCTGAATTTTTTTTCGTGGTGAACTTACAGTTAAAGTACTATTATAACTCACCCTGGTTTTACCTTCCGAACCGCTTTTGGTAGTAACCAAAACCACTCCATTAGCACCTCGTGCTCCAAAAATAGCAGTAGCAGATGCATCCTTCAAAATCTCAATATTAACAATGTCTTGCGGACTTAAATAGGCTAGTGGATTTACACTTTGTTGAATGTTTTGACCGCCCATGGGGTTATCACCAGCCGGAACATTATCCATCATAACACCATCAACCACATACAAAGGTTCAGTACCTCCACTAAGTGAATTTACACCACGAATTTTCACAGTACTTGTTCCACCTGGTTCTGAACTACTTGTATTTACATACACTCCAGACGATTTTCCCTTTAGCATTTGGTCAACCGATACTACCGGAGTTGTTTCTGTATCTTTTACTTTCACACGGCTTACCGAACCTGTCTGGTCACTTTTGCGAACATGACCATAACCGGTTACAACGGCTTCTTCTAACTCTACCGTATTAGACTCCATCACAACAGTTAAATCAGTTTTTCCAGCAAGTGGAAGCAAGAGAGTTTTCATACCAATATAGGAAATTAACAAAGTTGCTTTTGAACTTGAAACAGTAATAAGGAAATTACCATCCACATCTGTCATTTTACCTGTTTTGGTCCCTTTTTCAATAATATTTGCCCCTATAATGGGTTCTCTGTGTTCATCGTAAACTTTCCCCTTTACTGTTACCTGTCCAATGGCAAAAACACTTGTATATGCCAAAAGGAGTGTGGTTACTAAATTTCGAATTTTCATAAATAATATTAGTTGTTTTTTATTTTTATTCCTATAATGATTTTCTAAAGAATAATTTTTTTTGTTTTTGCACCAACTTTCAGGATATAAACTCCTTGTTTGATTTGAATAAAATTATTACCCGATTTTGATTCTATAGAATTAATCTTATGACCTATTGGATTGAAAACATCAATTTGTTGTCCTGATTCAAGTAATTGTATTATCACTCCCCCAATTGTAGGTAAAATTACTAGTTCATTCTCAAATAAGGAATTAATTGCAGTATCTAACGTATCCACTTTTCCTGAAAGTGTTACTGATTTTTCGGTAGCTTGTGAAGAAGTTAACAGCACTTTCTCGTAGTAGGGGTTTACAGATAAATTTGCTTTCAATCGTGCATAAACAATGGTTTTATTTACAGTTCCGCTTGCTGGTGTAAGTACAATAGGATTAGTAGCAACAAATTGATTTCCAGAACCAAGTGAAATCTCATAATTTGGTGGTGGGAAAATGCTCAAATTATCAGTTAAATTATATCCGCTAACTGAGAACGTTTTTTCAACTGATGGACCTTTTCCAAAAGTATAAATCAAATCGGTAAGCATCATTGGAGCTAAATTGACAGTTCCGAGACATAGCACTTGATGGTCAGGTGCATTCGTTGAAGTAACGCTGATATTCTCAAAATAACCATTGTTGGATAACCCTGACTTTAGGCGAACATAAATTGTAGTTGTGAAAACTGCTTTTGAAGTTGGTGACAGTGTTATTGGATTTGACGTAAATCCGTTGCTTGTTGTCAGTGAAATTTCGTAATTTGCCGGAGCTGTAACAACGAGATTGTCAGATAAATTTACACCCGATACGGTGAAAGTTTGTTCTGTCGAAGGGCCAAAATACATATCGTAAGAAAGTAGTGACAGTTTATCTTTTGACACAGTAACGTTTGGTGTTACAGGTGGTGCAAAATAACATCCAATCGTTTTTCCATCTGTTCCTGCATTCAGATATTCAGCAGCAGTGGCATTTCCGTAAGTATTAATCACAGGATTTGTCACTAAGGCATCGCTTCCTGATAAGGTAGGGTAAATAGTACCTACAGCACCTGCACCTGTATAATAAACAGCACATTTTGTTCCATTTAAAGTGGCATTTCCGATAACATTATTGGTCGTGCCGGTATTATTAGCAAAAATGGTATTTGTTATGCTTGAAACTATTTTTGTACCGCGAAGTCCGAGTTCATATCCTGTATTTCCATTAAATGTGCAATGGTCAATTGTTGCATTTTTTACGGAAGCATAAGTTGTTTCTATAACTCCGGTAGTGTAAATTCCTTTAAAATAACAGTTTGAAACAACAATATTTTGGGGAAAATTATTAGAATAAGGATTGTAATGCACAGATCCACCGTTAAAATCAAAAATTGAATTACTCAATGTCAATGTTGATGCGTTAGAAACTGAAATAGCACCTCCATACGTAATGGCATTGGCTGTAGCAGAAAGACCGTGAATATAACAATTGTCAATCTGCATATTATAGTTTGAAATATCATCGCAAGTAAAAGTAACCAATGTCGTAAGCAAATTACTCCCTGTAATTTCAATACCTTTCAATAATATTGTTGTTCCACCTGGAGCACTGTAGCTAAATAAACCACCAGTGTAATTAGATGTTGCAGTAATAATTGGTCGAGAGGTCAAATTCGCAGCAGCACGTATAGTAAGTGACTTTTGTTTTAAAACAGTTATATTTGTACTCCATGTATAAGCACCTCCATTTGTCGTAAGTTCAAGGACATCACCATCTGCAAGAGTAGAAAATTTGCTTGTCAAATCAGCCGGTGCAGCCACCTGATAGATTACCGGTAAATGAGTTACAGAACCTGATACTGACACATTGAGCGTATTTACTCCAGTTGTTGAAAGCGAAATATTTTCGGAATAAACACCTCCAGACAAACCCGCTTTCAATCTCACATAAATTGGTGTTGAAGCTATCGTTCCGGCTGTTGGCACAAGATTTATTGCCGAAGTTGCTACGAATGATACACCTAATGCAGTTGATATCTCATAATTTGCAGAAGCAGTAATTAGTAGGTTTGTTGTTAAATTAGAACCACTTACATTAAAACTTTGAATGGTTGATGGCCCTGCAGCTTCAGTGTAATTAAACCCATTTAATGACGTAACTGATGCGGCAATGGAAGTAAAATAAACAGAACCGCTAAGTGCAACATTTACCGATGAAGCATTGGTTGAGGCAATCACAATATTTTCAGAAAACGATGCGCTACTTAATCCTGCTTTTAATCGAACATAAATAGGAGTTATTGTTACATAACCGTTAACCGGAGTGAGTGAAATAACCGGAGTTGCTACAAATAATGCACCTGTTCCTGTTGAAATTTCATAGTTTGCCGATGCTGTGACTGTAAGGTTTTGACTAAGATTTGACCCATTTACGTTGAAGGATTGTTCTGTGCTTGGTCCTGTTCCCTGTAAATAGGTAAAACCACTTAATGTAGTTTTTGTAGCAGACACATAAGGAGTTGCAATATAATAGCCAATGTTTTTACCATCGGTTGCAGTTCCTACATAAGCCGAAGCAGCTGCAACGCCATTTGAACCTATGGACGGATTTACCAACAAAGTATTTGCTCCGGAGGTGGGATAAACAGTTGAAACAATACCAGCTGTATAATAAATACCCACATTTGAAACATTCAAATTTCCATTTGCCAATATATTAGATGTTGTACTACTGTTATTTGCAAAAATAGTATTAGTAATAGTGGTTGTTCCTCCAGTTGTGTTGTATAATTTTAAATCCGGTTGAGTATTACTATCAAAAGTACAATGATCAAAATTATATGAAGATTGACCAACGTATGATGCACCTCCATTAATTGTACCTACCGAATTAGATGAACCTTTAAAATAAACGTTTGAAAACGACATATCTTTAATGCGCGAAAAGTCGTTTTGATGTCCTGCAAAAACAGACCAACCATTCATTTCAAAAATACTGTTTGTAACTGTTAGTGAATGTGTTGCAGCTGTACCACCCGATGTATGAAATGCTCCCAGATTACCAACAGCAAGTCCGTGAATGTAGCAATTATCAATATTTATGTTGTAATTAGCTCCGGCAGTGGGTGCAACCCAGATAAAAACAGGCATTGTATTATTCGCATCGTATTCTACACCATGAATATTCATAATTAATCCACCAGGCGTGCTCATTTTGATGAGTTGATTAGCCAGATATGTTGTTGGTTTAATTATCGGACGAACCGCTAATCCGGCTTGAGCCCGAATTGTAATTGAACTTGCAGAAGTGATATCTGTAGCTGTTGCCCAAGAATAGGCTCCACCACTTGTGGTCAACTCAATAATATCACCACTAGCAGCAGCATTGACAGCACTTGCCACATTGCCAGAAGCAAGCTGAATTACAGCCCCATAAAAATATGACGAATAAATACTAAGAAACAAAAACAAAAATAAGTGTTTGGATTTTTTCATTATTTGAAATTTTAAAATTCTGAATTAAAAAAAGCCTTTAGAGTCAACAAATATGGTGAATTTTTAATAATGCACTAAAGTTTAAAATCAAATTCATGGAAAATTAAACAAATTATATTTGCATATCAAATTCCTATCTAATAATAAAAAACACCCTCCCAATATATATTTAACAAAATAGAAGGAGGGTGCTAATGAATTATTTAATTTTATTTTACACTAAATTTAGTTACTTGGTTATTTGATTTGAATAAGTAAATACCTTTACTTAAATTTAAATCAAACGACTTATTTTTAATTATTCCAGTTGCCAATTGGCTGCCTGTCAAGCTAATAATTGAATAAACAGCATTTTCCTGTGCCCCCAAAACTTTGAAGCAAGAATTGTTTTGATAAACCATTAAATTATTATCTGTACTTAATTTCGACACAGAAGTTCCTAAACCTGAAACTCCATAATAACCAATAGTTTTTCCATCTGATCCATTGTTTGAAAAACCGGTAGCTACCCCATTTGAGCCTATGACAGGGTCGGTAGTTAATGTATTTGAACCTGCTGTTGCAAAGAACGATATATTTGCAGCAGGAAATATGCCTGTTGTTAAATTATCCAAACTTACTGTTCCAATTGATGATGCAGCACCACTACCTACAAACAAACTGTTTGTGATTGTTGCTGGTGATACAGAAGTCTTAGTTGTTGCATTAACCAAATCAGCCTGACCAGTATTTCCAGCAAAAGTACAATGGTTTAAAACGATTGAAGATGGTTGAAAACTATTACCCCAGCCAAGAAAAGCAATTGTACCTACTGACATACTTGTCCCAGTAAACAAAGTGTTATTGATATTTAAGTCTGTAACATGATTTCCATTATTACTATCTAAATATAACAAAGAATTATTGTTTATTGAAAATATTGAATTTGTAATATTTAGTGCGAATACTGATGGTTGTGTTCCGGGATGAAAAATATCCTTCCCCGATTTAATATTTGAGAACTTACAATTATCAATATTTAAAGTAACATTATCTGTAGTGGATGTTGTAATAAAATTATTATAAGCGTCTGTAGCACTGTTCTTAATTTCAACACCTTGCAAACTAAAATTGGTAGCAGCTGAAAAATTAAAACAAGCCACATTAGCAAAATTGTTCACTACAGTAATTACTGGGCGATTGGTTAATCCTGAAGCAGCGCGTATGGTTAGGTTTGCCTGGCTTATTAAAACATTTATAGCTGCATTCCAGGTATAAGCACCACCATCGGTTGTTAATTCAATAATATCACCACTTGTAGCAGCAGCAACTGCTGCAGAAACATTGCCAGAAGCCAATTGAGTAATTCCGGGTACTGGTACAACAGTTCCTGTTACAGCTACGTTTGCAGCAGTAGCTCCAACTGAAGCAACTGCAATATTACCAGTATACGTGTTGGCACTTAAACCTGCAACTAAACGAGCATAAATAGTGGTAGTAGCAACTGTACCACCAGCTTGTGTAAGCGTTACTGAAGTTGAATAACCTGAACCGGCAGATGTTGAAACTTCGTAATTTGCTGGAGCAGTTATTACAATATTAGCAGTTAAATTTGAACCACTCGCAGTAAACGATTGACTGCTTGATGGACCTGAACCTACGGTATAACCAAATGAAGTTAAAGTCCCAGAAGAAATGATTGTAGGCGTTGGACCAGTAGAAGCATTTGGGTCGTAATAACCTATATTTTTGCCATCAGTTCCTGTTCCAATATATGCAGAACCAGTAGCATATCCACTTCCATCCAATATTGGGTTAGCAGTTAATGTGTTCGCTCCTGAAGTTGTAAAATAAGTGAGATTTCCTGCTGGATATATTCCAGTTGATCCATTATCCAAACTTGTACTTCCAATTGATGATGCTGCACCACTTCCTATGAATAAACAATTTGTTATTGTAGCAACACCAGTTTTAGTAGTTATATTTGTCAAATCAGCTTGACCTGTATTGCCAGTAAAAGTACAATGATCTATTGTAGCATTGGATGGTTGCCAAGTAGGACCCCAACCAAGATATGCAATTGTTCCAATTGATCTTGAGGTTCCTTTAAATAGACAATTACTTGCATTTAATGTAGTCACATAATAACCTGTACCATTCGTATCATAGAAAATAGAATTATTACTCAAAACAAATGAACTATTAGTTAAATTCAATATAAATGTTGTTGGTTGTACATACATCTTCAAAAAATCAGATCCATTTTTAATCCCATAAAATTTACAATTATCAAAATTTGCAGTCACATTTGCACCTACACCGGCAGTATTATCAATAAAGAAAGTTGAAGCATTTGATCCATTCACTTCAATACCGCTCATTGTGAAATTAGTACCAGTTGCAATATTGATAAACCAGTTATATCCCCACGAATTCGTATAAGTAATAACTGGACGTGCTGCTAAACCGGCAGCTGCACGAATAGTTAAATTAGCCACATTAATAGTACCATCATTTGCACCATTAATCCAAGTGTATGCACCACCACTGGTAGTAAGTTCAATTATGTCTCCACTGACAGCAGTTTTAACAGCAGCATTTACATCTCCAGAAGCAAGTTGAACTATTGCGGCTTTTACAGAAAATGAGATAAAACTCATTAGTGCGACTAAAAACAAAGAGTGAATTTTCTTCATAACATTGAATTTTTAATTGGTTATTATTTATAAGTTTAATTTAATGTATTAATTACTATCAATTAGGTAAATCAATACTTTAAAACACAAAAGTAAATTCTAATCAACCAAAAAGTATCACATATTGCGCATATATATCCTCATTTTGCGTATTGTTGTGATATTTAAATAAATCTATAATTATTTCGAACAATAAATCTATATATAAAAAATCACAAAAATTTCAGACATAGAATTTTTCTTGATATTTTACTGTATTGATCTCATGCAGCTTTTGTGTTAAATAAATTTAGAATAACTACTATAATCATGCCCCTAATAGAACATTTTTCTAACTTCGAATAAGCGTTTACCAATAGATATTGGTAGGTAAAATTGGTGATTATAATTTATCTTAGAGCTCCGTTGGGAACGAAATTATATTGTTTGTGAAAAGTCAAACGACTTTAAAGACAAATGAGATAAGCACATAAAAAAAACGCAAAGATAATATACTTTCATCTTTGCGTTTTATATTAAATTCAACAATAAATCTCAATTATCTGACTGCAAATTTAGATGTTTCAGAGCCAATACGTATTAAATATATACCAGTATTTATGGAATTAATATTGATAACACCATTAGAAATAATTTCAGATTTTATTTGTCTACCTGTCATATCTATAATTTGGTAATTTACATTTTCAGGAGCCCCTTTTACAATAAGGTTATTGCCCTGTTGATATACATTGAAAGAATTTGCTTTAACTGTATTTACAGCAGTTTTAATTTGACCGGCATTATAATATCCTATTGTTTTTCCATCTGAGCCCTGATTTACATAAGGTGTGGCTGTGGCAATTGTACTTGCGTCAAATTTAGGATCAGTCATAATCAGTTTAGTAACATCTGTACATACCTTATTTGTCAAATAATCTGGACCATACAAATAAACTGCACACTTTGTATCCCAGTTTCCCTGACCTAAAATAACTGAACCTGTACCTGCGTTGTTAGCAAAAATACAATCGGAGATGGTAGTAGATGTTAAGGTTGAAACTCTAAATTCAGGTCTGTTATTACCAACAAAAGAACAATGTGTAATTGTCATTGTTTCAGGTTTAAGTTTATCGTCGGATCCTGCCGAGCCTTCGTAAGCTGCCAATGTTTCTGCAGCACCGACATTACCTGCACCCTGAGCACCTTTGATTAAAGTATTAATAACATAAATATCTTTGAATGATTTAGCAGTTCCGGCAGCTGATCCTGATAATATAAAGCTACCAACTCCTGTAGCAGTACAATTCTCAACATAAATTGAACCTGATTTGCTGAAATTAGTAACACCTTTAGAAACGATAGCACAGTTCACATAATTAATCAAATCACAATTTGTAACTGAAATATCCCCAATCACATCACACATAGCAAAAATAATACGATAGTTTCCATTAGCATCCAATACTAAATTGTCAAATGAAGGACTCGCACCACTGTTTACTAAAAAAAGTCCATTTGCACTTGCCGGTGAAATTTCGCGAACAATAGGTTTTGTGGGTAATTTTGGGTCTCCTTGTAACACAATAGAACCAATTGGTTGATAATCACCAACAGTATAAACACTTGCTGAAGTCAAGGTAATTGTATCACCATCGGCTGCAGTGGTAATGGCTGCTGCTAAATCAGCACCAGCACCTAATTTTGTGTTTTTGGCAGACACACTAAACATTGAGCATAAAGCTAATGCTAAACTAAAAAAAGTAATTTTTCTCATGATAATAATTGTTTTAAAAGTTAGAAAATATGATTTTGTAAATATTATATTTGAGTAGATAATTCTACTTTTTAAGAAATTTTATATAGTGCAAAAATAATCTTAAGAAGGCCTCAAATAGTCTTAAAAAGCGTATATAATTCCTCATATTACGCATTAGACAACAATATGAGATTAAAACTTAACAAATTTTTGAGGAATATGATTTTTTCCGGATAAAATATAAATCCCTGAAGGCAAATCATTTACAGAAACACTAACTCCAAAGAAATGTTTCAAGGTTGTACCGGTAATATCTAAAATAGTAAAGTCTTCATTGTCCGTGGTACCATTCAATATCAATTTGGAATTTCGTTGATCTACATACAAACTTATATTGTCGTAATTTCTTAAAGTTTTAATGCCAGTAATCGGTGCCGGATGAATATAAGTACCAGCCATTGAGCCATAATACAATTCACGGGTATGTGGATTTACTGCCACCATACCACTGTGATGAGTTAAATCATCAGAAATAGAAGCCCATGTTGTTCCACCATCAGTTGTACGATAAACCGTTGGGAATCCGCTTCCTGAAAATCCAACATATATTACATTCGGGTCAATCGGATCAATGGCAATTCTTCTAACCTGAAGATATGCTTTTACACTTGCCGGAACGAACGAAGGTAAAGCATTGAAAACATTCATATTAGTTACCTTTGTCAGTAATGGTTTGGTTGGATTGTACGTAATTTTTACCAAGTCATGATTATTAGTAAGTGTATACACCACATTAATATTGGTCGGATGGGCCATAAATGTAGGAGTTGAATCCAAAAACTTAATATTGGAAGTCAGACTGGTTCCGATATTATAAAAATTGAGCCAGGTTATACCACCATCAATGGACCGCAGAATTTGAGTTCCAAATCCGTCAACCGCAAAAATGGCAGTTGTTTTTGTTGCAGCATCATGAGAGACTCCCAATACAATTGGTGGAGTGTTTGGATTACCATTCACTGTTTCGTACCATTGTGCCGGAAAATTAATTGCTGAAAATGTTTGACCCGCATCCGTTGATTTTAAACTACCCGAATATACATTGTTAGGATTTTCAGGATCGAAACCTACATAATTAAATGCCTGTTTATTGGTAGATGTGTACGGTATTACTGGCGCATTGCCCCAAGTTAAACCACCATCGGCACTTCGCATAAGTTGCACGTCGGCGAAATACCTACCAATACTTGCAACTACTACTTTAGACCCCGCAAGCGGTTGATATGCTGCCGAATAGGAACCTGCCCAGGAAATTTTACTGTTTGGTCGCCAGTTATTATTCAAATTGGTGTCGGTTTGAAACCAGTCACCATTAGAAGTTGTAACACGCGGACCAACATCAAAGCAGAATATACCATAATTACTTGCATCATTAGGGTTAAAAGCTATTTGAGTATCGTTTAAACCAGTTCCTGCACCTGTAAATCCGCTAGCACTTTCTTTTATTACCGGTGTGCCAGTAGCATTGGTTATTTCCCACAAACTGGCTACATTCGCCACCGAGGCTTGATTCTTATCTTTTGGGTTTGGGCAAATACCTGTAAATAAATCTATTAAAGCTAAACGCCAACTTTGTTCTCTATCAAATCCCGGGAATGAAGTAGCATAAGGCAATGTTGTCCACGAGTTTCCACCATCATTGCTCACACTCGAAAATGGATAACCTCCGGCAACAAGATAAATTTGTTCTGGAAAACCGGGATTCATAAATGCGCGTTGTATTGAGGTACTAATATCTTTTGTGCCATTGATAATAGGATGCATTTGAGTAAATGTCAAACCATCATCGGATGATTTATATAATCCATCATCTTTCACACTGACATAAACTACTCCCGGAATTTTAGCATTCATCAGTACATTGGTTATGTATTTTCCTGAAAATGCGGCTATTGAAGTCAAAGTAGCACCTGCATCAGAACTTTTATAAAGACCGCTTTGAGTTGCTACATAAACAACATTTAGTAAAGTTGGATGAGCATTAACACTCATTACTACGCTGTAAGTTGCCGATGGATTACTGTTATTAATCCAAGGAAATGTAGTTGTTTTCACCCAACTAGCTGAATCGCCAGATGCATCCGAACGATACAAAGCAGTACTATCAGCGGAATACCAACGAGTTGGTGAAGTTGAGCTATTTGCCATTGAAGACAACGAAAACTCCAACAAATGGCGAAGTTTACGCTGAGAGCTATTTACAAAATCTTGACGGTTATTCAACACAAGTTTCCATGAATTGCCACCATCAAGCGATCGATAAACTCCTTCCTGCAACCAAACTGTTTTTACCCACATCGACGATTCATCTACTGCTATAAAGAGTGCTTTCGGATTTATCGGATCAACCTCTATTGATGTAGTATAAGGAAAAAAAAGTCCCTGATCTTTGTTTTTTTTCCAACTTTTCCCACCATCCTCACTTCGCCAACTCCCGCATACATCTTGTGAACCATATATATAATCTGGTTGAGTCAAGCAACGCGAAAAGCCATGAAAATACTGTTCAGCTTCACCACCCTGAGCACCGGCATTAAATTCAGCCTGTGAACGTAATGGCAGATTTTTCCATTGTGAATTAGCATTTAAACAGAATATCAATAATAGAAAGATGATACTCACTTTATTTAAAAATGTAATTTTCATGACTGTTTTTTTGAATTTTGAACAAAGTAATGAATATTAATGGGAAGTTGCAACCAAGAGCTTTTTGATTTAACACATATTCCAGTTTTCAAACACAAAAATAGGGTAGAAATCAAAAATTCTAATTACATATTGCGTATATAATTCCTCATTTTGCGCACCACAATAATATGTTTACTTACTTTCAATATTGGTTTAAACTCAAAACTGAGCAAGCCATTGACTAGCTGAAATGTCATCATTAAACACTTTTAACGGGGAATTTTGAGGAATTGAAGTTATATTAAGAAAATTGTAGAAGCTATCATTCAATATAAAAGCAACGGGAATGGTCATCAACTCATTGAAGCTTTTATAGTAATTGCTGTCCAACCATAGATCTGTTTCAGATACAGGTAGAGATTTTTTGGAGTCTCTCAAATCAAAAAGAACTTTATAATTCAGCATCTTGGCTTTAGTTCTGATTTCTTTATCCAAAAAAGCAAGTTCTTTTTTAGTTATATTGCCTGTAAGTATAACAAAAATTGTTTTCTTTTGGGCATTTATTTCGTAAGAGTAATTCATATGTGTATAAAGGAGTTTAGTGAGGTATTTAAACAAACAACCCCAAAATTTATTTGGGATTGTTTGTTTTGAGATAAAATTTTAAACTACATTATTTTTAAACGGATCGTTATTAAAATACTCGGGTGCCATTAATCCAGCTTCACCGGGAGCTTTTGGGGGTAAAGCTGAAGATTCAAGCTGTAGTGCTATTTCATTGTCAAGTTCTATTCGCTCAACTTGTGGGGCAATGTAAACCTGTTTTTTGTTGTTTGCCATAGTATAAATTATTTATAAGTATATTGCAAAGCCGCTGGAATTTGTGTTCTTTGCGACTTTGCTCTTTACTGTTATCTTTATTTGATAATCACTTTAGTGGTTGCACTTTTTCCTGCACTATTCAATGTGATTGTATAAACTCCCGATACAAGTCTGGTATCAAGCACATTGACATTTGAAGTCAGATTTTTTGCAACCACTAGTTGTCCTAATGCATTGTAAACTGTTACTAAAGTTTCAGCATTTTTGTTACCGATAATCAGTATCTGATTATTTGAATTGGTTGAAATCCAAACATTTTCATTCTTTGAAAAATTAATACCGGTTGTTACACTCGGAGCTTTGAAAATCAAGCTAAACCTACTGGTATTGTTCGTTGTAATTTCTGAGCTAAAAGTGTAATCTGCCACAGTCAAATCCTGTTCTGTATTTAAAACTTTATCACGTAGAATCAGTTGAGTTCCTGGTTCAAAACTACTAAACTGAGAAGCTTTGATAGTAAGATTTCCTGATTGTCCCGAAGTAAATCCTATTGGAATTTCAGCATTATACTGGATTGAATTTAATCCATTGATTACCAATTGTTCAGTTCCAGCAATAGTATAAATTTCAGGAATTGAAACATTTGAATTCGATTGTTTTGGCGAATCGTAAACATCATAAGTATCTAAAGCATTTGAATTGAAATAAATCACAGCTTCATCTGAGTTAATGTTATTTGACACCTGTAATCTTAGAATTTCCTGATTTGAATTAGCAGCTGTAGGTGCTTTCAGTCTGTTTGTTCCACTTTCGTGTGAACGCATAGCGTTTGTAAAATTCAATGTAGCACTCGTTTTACCAGTAGCTACGCGTACCCAGAATGATTGCATAGGTGGAATGTAAGCAGTTACCGCACCATTACCACTATTATTGGTTCCTACACCCGAAGTGGTATTTACAGTTTCGAAATAATACACTGAATTGTATTTAGTTCTGTACCAAATTGTTGGTTCGATATTACCCGACCCTGCATTATTAATAGCAGTCATGGCATTCAAATAAGATGGGTATGGGTTTCCAACCAAATTAAATCCTTCTTTGGTTACACCGGCATGTCGGGTTAATGTAATATCCGACACATTACCATTATTCAATGTCCCAGTAAACGTATAGTTTCCTGCATTTGAAGCACCAACAGTTGCAACATAACCAGCACCTGTATTGAATGAGCCTGACTCAGTTACCCAGTTATTGCTCGATTCATCGTATTTATATAACACATTTCCATTAGCCGAAGTTACAACCGAAGCATTGGCTGTTGTGACCGGGCTGGCAATGTACCAGTTACGACCTGCAGATAAATACTGATTTACAGTTGCAGTAGTTATGGTAGAAGTTCCGTTATCAACAAAAGTAGCTGTTCCTAAGCTAGGGTCGCTATTCAGTGTTAGCGAAGTTGACGTAAAGTTTTTACCGGAATTTACGGTTAGTTTTGATCCGGGATTAACTGTTACAGAAGCCAGACTTGCATCCTGATCGATGGTCAAATTATTCTTAACCAACACTTTAGAACCTGTAACCGGAACTGCATTGTCTAACCAACTGGAAGCTGTACCCCAGTTAGCACTTCCTGTATTATGAGTCATCAGAATGGTTTGGTCATAATACCCAATGTTTCTTTCATCAGAACCAGTACCAATATAAACGGAAGCGGTAGGATAACCATTAGCATCCAAAGACGGATCGGAAATTAGTGTACTTGCACCAGAGGTACTGAAATAACTTGTATTACCTGCAGGATAAACACCAACATTGCTAACATTTAAATCTGTTCCAACAACTGATGCCTGAGAACTACCTACAAATAAGCAATTGGTTATAACAGGTACTTTAGCAACATTTAAATCCAAATCTTTAGCAGTGTTATTTTGGAAAGTACAATGACTGAATGTAGGGGTTGATGGTGGATTAGCAGCATCCCATACTATAACGGCATTTGAACCGGTATTACCTTTAAACAAGCAATTGCTAACCGTTAATGTTGATGGTTTCCCAACGTAACTTGTCCATTTCAATACACTATTTGCATTCGAACTGAATTCACTGTTTGTTATACTCAAAGTTGGATGATTATAAACAGTTTTTAGCAATCCATAAGCACCAAGTCCGGATATTTTGCAATTATCAATATAAAAATTATTGGTATATGTCCATGTAGCATCGGTATAACCACTAACATTAATAAAGTAATTTGCAGCAGCATTATGGATTTCCACTCCGCTTAATGTAAATACACAATGATCATTAAAAGTAATTGGAGTACCGCCAAATGTATTAGTAATTACAGGGCGTGCAGCCAACCCGGCAGCAGCACGGATGGTAATTGTCATAGAAGAATTTAGCGATACTGCTGTAGCCCACGAATAGGCACCGCCACTTGTAGTTAATTCAATAATATCTCCACTAATAGCCGAAGCTACTGCAGCTCCCACATCACCAGATGCAATTTGAATAAGAGGATTATGAGCTGTTACTGTTCCACTGCAAGTTACATTTTTGGTGGTGGCATTACTAGACGTAGTAATAATATCTTCATTATTATAGTCACCAACTGCCAAACCAGATTTCAATCGGATATACACAGTAGTCGAAGCCACTGAACCACTCGAAGGTGTTAGTGTTAACGTTGATGGATTTGCCATAAAGCCCGAACCTGATGATAGTGAAATTTCATAATCGGTAGGTGGTGCAAGGGTTATATTGCCTTGTAGGTTACCACCACTCACGGTAATGGTTTGTGTAGCCGATGGACCAACTCCAACTGAGTAAGTAAATCCACTACGGGTAGTTGGTGTTACTGCAGTGGATGGCACATCATTAACATTACCGCTACAAACTACATTTTGAGTAGTTACACCAGTGGAAGCAACCGCAATATTTTCGGAATTATAACTTGCAACAGATAAACCAGCTTTCAAACGAACATAAATAGTGGTGGTTGCAACAGTTCCACCAGACTGAGTTAATGAAACAGGGCTGGTAGCTGAGAATGAACCACCTGTTCCTGTAGAAGTTTCATAATCAGTTGGTGCTGTTACGCTTATATTTGCAGTTAAGTTTGTTCCACTCACTGTAAATGATTGTTCTGAAGATGGACCTGAACCTGACAAATAACTAAAACCGCTAAGAGTTGCAGTGGAAATATTTACAACCGGAGTTGGTGTGGAGGTTACCGAACCGCTACAAGCCACATTTTGAGTTGTAACACCGGTAGAAGCTACTACAACGTTTTCGGTATTATAACTTGCTACCGACAAACCGGCTTTCAGTCGAACATAAATAGTGGTTGTTGTTACAGTTCCACCTGATTGTGTCAAGGTTATCGGACTGGTAGCTGCAAACGAACCACCTGTTCCGGTAGAAATTTCATAATCTGTTGGAGGAGTCAAACTAATATTAGATGTTAGATTAGCACCACTTACCGTAAACGATTGTTCTGCCGAAGGGCCTGCGCCGGATGCATACGTAAATCCGGTTTTACTGGATGTGGATAAGGTTACGGAAGGTGCTGGTGTTACCGAGCCGCTACAAACTACATTTTGGGTTGAAACGCCGCTTGAAGCTACCGCGATATTTTCAGAATTATAACTTGCTGCCGACAATCCAGCTTTTAAACGAACATATATTGTGGTAGTAGCAACAGTTCCACCCGATTGTGTCAAGGTGATAGGACTTGTAGCTGCAAACGAACCACCTGTTCCGGTCGATATTTCATAATCGGTTGGAGCGGTAAGACTAATATTGGCAGTCAGGTTTGTACCACCCACAGTAAACGATTGCTCAGATGAAGGGCCGGAACCGGATACATACGTAAATCCGGTTTTAGAGCTAGCCGATACAGTAACTACCGATGATGGTGCTGCTGTATTATAATAACCAATATTTTTACCATCGTTACCTGTGTGAGTAGTAGTAGCATATCCATTTCCATCGAGTGCTGGATTATCTGTATAAGTGGCTGTTAAAAAAGGTACTTGAGATACTGTTGGATAAATACCATTGTATCCTTGCGTTAAATTAGTACCGGAGTATGATGACGCATTCGAACTATTTACGAAAAGGCAATTTGTAATAGTAACTGCTTTTGCACTTGCTCCCAAATTTAAATCTTGACTTCCACCTGTAAATGTACAATGATTTAATGTGAAATTATCTGGTCTCAAGCCTGCATCACCTCTACTGTTAAATGTAGCTGAGCCCGATGCACCGCTGAAAAGGCAATTAGCAAAAGACATTGTTGTTGGATGAGCAGCATAACTTGCATATTTATCAAACCAAACATTTGCATTTGCAATTAAAAATGTAGAGTTTGTAACCGTTAAAGAACTGCCTGACGCTTGACTAATGCCCTGATAATCAAATACGCCACCACTAGAAGGCATTAATCGTCTGAATTGACAATTATCAACGATAAGCTTAACAACCTGAGAAGTTGCACTACCAATTAAAAATACGGCATTATTGTATTTTGAATAGCCTGCATTATTTGCATCCCAATCAATACCTGTAACTGTAAGAGTACCACCAGATGTAGGTGCGTACTTTATCCAATAAGAACTAGTAACACTTGTCTGTGTAAATGTAATTGTTGGACGTGACGCTAAACCAGCTTTTGCCTGAATAGTTAGATCTCCAACGGTTAGGATACCTGTACTGGAACTATTTTGATTCCATGTATAGGTTCCGACGGTTTGTAATTCAATGATATCGCCAGCGGAAGCTGCCTGACAAATGGCTGCAATATCATCACCGACATTCACAGCTATCGTTGCGGCAGATACTGCGGTGGAAAATAGGCTAAATAATACACCTAATAAAAGAATGTTGATTCTTCTCATAATTTACTGAATTAATGGTAAAACATTTTGTTAATTTTAAATATTTATTTTTTTATTTGATTGATTAAGAGAGTTGAAATATTCTTTTACTGTTTATGAATAAATCTTCAAGTGGCAAAAATAGATTGGAATAGTTTCAGATTTGCAACATTTTGCGTATATAATTCCTCGTTTTGCGCAATACTTATTACGGCAGAATGTCGCAAAAAGTCTAGGATTGTGCTGTAAAGTAAGTTGAAGAGAAAAAACGCAGAAATTTGAACATAAAAAAATGCTTTGTTAAGGATTGAACAAAGCATTTTCACTCAGAAACAGAGCAGTAAACAAACAGCTATTTCACAAGTATTTTATACGTTTTTTTACCATAACTACTTCCGATAGTTACAATATATATACCCGAACTTGGCAATTCGATGTTGTATTCAGCCTGATTGTCAGAATGATTGAGTATCATTTCTCCAAACAAATTATACACTTGAATTTGAATTTCTTCTGTTGATTTCATTTTCAGATAAAGGGTTTTCCCTATTGAATAAACCTGATTCAAATCACCGGATAGATGCACTTGTACATCGGTGGCTATAAAATCGTATAAAGATATTTTGTAACCGGTATTTATTCCAGCACTACCATCCGACGCTACTATCAAATCGTTCAGATTTTGCTCGGGTTGCGTACCGCCGTTTGCCAAATTAGCAAAATGCGATAAACACGAACCTTCTACCGGACTTGTACTTGAATAACCGGTAATATTACCTACCAAAACCAATTCACCATTCAATATTAACCCAACCGGACTGCCACTATCACCTCCCTGAAGGGTTTCGAACATTGCCAAACGATTGGCATTGGTTGGTTTTGCCGTTGTGTACCAATTTGACCCATCGTTAATACGAGCCGCATCCACTACCAAAGCTTTTTTCTCCTGATCGGAATAAAAAAGTGGCAAGCCTGCACCGTCATTTTTTAGATAGGTACGATAATTTGAAGGTAAAAACTTATAAACTTTAATATTCGAAGGCACATCCTGATCAAGCGTAACAATTGAAATATCAGGGTAATTTGTACTCCAGTTAGTATTTACCCCCATACCAATAGAGGATATAACTTTTCGCCGAATGGTTATATTATCATTCGTTACAAACCGAATAGAATCACCGAGATATACGTGAAAATGTGCAGCCATAATGCAATGACGAGGTGTAATCATCATACCTGCTTTGCACGGACCAGGTGTACCTGCTCCACCACCTGCATTGCCCGACGAATTCCAAACACTGTAACCACTCAAGTCAATATTAGCTGCCCAGCAATCGGGGTTACGTACATACACGCCTTTCGTGTCGTCGCGCGAAGTGAAAATGGATTTGTTGAGCGTTGAATTGTGTTTCAAGGTAAGTCGTGCATCTATATTTAGGGTGGCACTCGAATTAAAATCATTACATACCACATTTCCGGTCGCATCGGGCGTACAGTTTTGTGCTTTAGTCGTGCTAATTATTAATATTGATGAAATTAGCTGCAGAATGGCAATTAATTTGAAGTTGAAAAAATTTGATGTTTGTAATTTTTTAAGCATAGCAGTAAATTTTATAGAATATTTTTTTTTGAAGTCTAATATCTTATTTATTCCCTAAATTAGCGATTACTAAATCAATTTATTTTGAGGTTTTTAGTTTGTAAATATGTACGTCAAAGTTTCGAAATGAATCATTAAAAACGCCATTTTTTGACTTAATACTACGATTTTCACCCACAACTTCCACAGTAGCATTTCCTTTAAAAGCTCTTAGTTGAAAAGTAGCATTTGTTGACCCTGCTTGTTCTGCAACAGCATAGATGTAAGTGTTTCTTTTATAGCGTTTTGCCATAAATGAAACAGGTACAGCAAAATTAGTTGAAGTTACAGTAGCAGCATTTTTTACCGTTTGTGTATTTAGCACACAAGCTTGTGATTGAATAAGGGCATTGTTGACAGCAATGGCAGACATCATAGCCGAATCCTTTAATACTGCAGCTTCAACTACTGGTTTGCTTATAATGTGACAGAAATATCCAATGGCACGAGCACCATGAATAATTGCAATCCAAGCTTCAGGTTTTATATGTTTTGGTCCAAGCTTACAACGGGCATCTCGCTCATAATTAGTACATTCCAACCATGCCAACACTGGTTTTTTGCTACCGGAATATCGTCTTAAATTATCTATACCTGTGCCAATAATTGCTATGTTTTCAGCTGCAGCTTTTAAAAATGGCTGTTTCCATTCTTTCAATGTTGAATCTCTATACAAATTCATTGGATATATATCCATCGATAGCCAATCGCCGGCTTTTGTATATTCATAATAGTCCTCACTGTGACCACATCTTTTGCCACGTCCCCACCAATCGGCACTGGCCACACCAGAACCCAACGATAGAAATACTGGACGAGTTGGGTCGGCCTTAACTTGTTGATTATAAGAGCTAATTACTTCAGCTATTGGCACAGATGTACCTGTTGCTTCTACAGAATTGTCGGGTTCATCTTTTGGCAAAACCCATGCAGTAATACTTGCTGCATTTTGGCCGGTTATATTTGACAATGAGCTTTGACCTGCCAGTGGCAACACGGTCATTTTTTGTTCAGCTATTGGAGTTATATCTTCGTTTTTGGATATATAGATAAATAAATTTATACCAATAGCTTTAAATGCTGCTGCTTTGCGTGGTTGTTGGTACCAAACAGCAATTGGAAATTTAGTTGCATCGGTACTAGGTCCATTTTTCCATTTAGCAAAATAGGCTGGACCACCTTCCCAGGGTTGCATTATGTCACCACGCAAATAATCATTTGCAATGACTTGAATAGTAGTACAAATAGATGCAATTATAGTTAATACAAAATATGTAAATATTCTTCTCATTTAGAACAATTCTGATTAGATTAATATGGGGATTTTTGAAAATTTGAATGCTATTTTGTAATAAAATGTATTGATGCTCAATTTCAAAAACTTATATGTAATAAGTTACTTTTTGATCACCTTCAGTGTCGAAGATTTTCCACTTCCATCTTTTAGATTAATAAGGTAAACCCCGCTTTCACCAGCAATCTCAAAATTAATCTTACTCACATTATGATAACAAGTTGTAGATAGTTGGAGTCCCAATAAATTACAAATACTAACCGTCATATCGTTATTTTCTTTATTAAAATTGATTGTTGCCTGACCGAAAGTAGGATTAGGTAAAACTGATATATTGTCATCGAGATTAAGTTCCACATTTTCGGTAGTTAGTACAGATTTAAACATATAAATATCATAACCATCTACCGAAGTCAGAACAATTCCGTTGTCGCCCATATCGGCAGTGAACGAAAAAGTTCCAGTAGCAAATACATTTCCAGCTCCATCGGGATTTATAGTCATACCCCAGTCGTTACCAAAGCCACCCAAGCGTTTTGCCCAACGGAAATCCCCAAGGGTATCAGTTTTCAAAATAAAAGCATCAAAATTTCCAGCCGAGCTTAATGGAAAGCTTGTACCTCCGGGATTGAAATCAACAGTATTCGAAATATATCCGGTAATAAATAAATTGCCCAATCTATCCAAAGCTACGTTTTGAGCATTATCCTGTCCTTTACCACCCCATTTCTTCACGTAGTTGAATTTTCCATTAGTATCGTAATTCAACAAAAAGAAATCCGTTGCGCTGGAACTTGTAAGCACAGAACTACCCGGAGAAGCCGGATTGAAATCAACCGTTTGACTAATAGAACCTACTAAATAAATACTACCGGTTGTGGGGTTGACATCTATGGATGTAGCCAAGTCATCACCTGAACCACCCACGTGTCTCGACCAAAGATAAGCTCCGGAGGAATCTAATTTGATTAATAATATATCCATCATTCCATTCGATTTTATGGAATCAATGCCAGCTCCCGGATTAGCATCCACCGTATTTCTGAAATAACTGGCTAAATAAATATTGTGAGCATTGTCGGTTTTAATACTGTAAGCAAATTTATCGCTGGGTCCGCTTATTGATTCACTAAACACATAATTACCTGCTGCATCATATTTTGCTACAAAAATATCGGCTGCTCCGGTTGTTTTATGTACGTGAACTCCGGGATTATTGGAATCACAATCTATGTTGCCGCTAAATTCGCCGGTAACACATATATTATACTGATTATCAACTGTAATTGCTTTAATATCTTCGTTTTGATTTCCCGAAAGTGATTTTCCCCAAATCAGTTTTCCATCTTTATCAAATTTAATTATAAAGGCATCGGAGTAAGCCTGTACATAAAGAAAATTTGAATCAGTTGGCGAAGGGTCAATATCCAATTTATCGCCAAAACTACCTGCAAAATAGACATTTCCCAAATTATCAGTTGTAATACAATTTCCATAATCACTGATTACTGAGGATCCAAAAGTTTTCACCGATTGCAGTTTTCCTATGGAATTAAACTTGCTCAATGCTATATATCTGGAATTGCCATAATTGCTTGCAGTGGATATACTTAAATTGGCAGGATTAAATGCCACAGGACCTAATACTGAAGAAAGAACAAAGGTATTACCTGAGGCATCCATAGCTGATGCTTGAGCTCTGTCGTCGTTCATACTTCCAAAATTCTTTGCCCATTCTACCGACTGAGCTAATAAATTTGAAGATGCGACAAAACAGAAAATTAACACAAAAAGAATAATGCTAATCTTTCTCATAATTAAATATCATTTCAATTCTTTTAATCCTTTTTTATTATCAATCATTCCCTTGATAAACTCAATTTCGGCACAAAATTCTTTGTACGACATTTCTTTCAGGTAAATGGCACCATACGAACGCTTTAGCATAGGCGACTGACTGTCGTAGAAAAACTCTTTACCAAATAAAGTCGTTAGTTGTTCATGCTGTTCCACCCAGATACGTTGTGCTAAATCGCTGAATGGTCCTTCGTATTCATAGCTTGGAAACGATGCTGATTTTTGACTCACAAAGCAACTGTTGAACATATTGTCGAGAACAGCAAATGAATTCAACGATACAGGAACTATCATACTTACATCACTGATATGGAATTGCGACCAAATATTGCGATATCCCCAAATTTTCAAGTCAGTATTTGGATACTTCTCAACATATTTTTCCAGGGCATTGGAAATGGCAATCAAGGTTTTGAAATGTGTGTCAGGACCACTTCCTTCTGGGTCAAGTGCTAAGGATACAATGTTGGGACGTACTTTTTCCATTAAATCCAAAATCGGTTTTACATCACGTTCAGGATCAGGATATTCCACAAAGATATCGCCGGTATAGAATTGCAAATCCAAATGTGACACATGATCCAATCCTATACCGAAATGCGCCCATACCAGCTCCGCTTCATATTCACGTGTCCAACCTTTAATTTTTTGAAGCAGTTCGGTTTCTTTCTTTCCCGGGTCAACGGTGGTCAGATAATCTATGGTTTGATTAATCGTTGGAATAAGTTCAGAGATTGTTTTCAGTTTCAACCATTTCAACATGTGTCGAGCCATTCGACAAGCAACGTAAATTACCTGCTCGTCTGTATTTTTACGGGCAATAGCATTCAGTCCACCGGTAATATCCTCCCAATATCCATCCTGATTCATCAGGCGGTTTGGATTCAACCAATTTTCTATTTTAGCACTTGTAATAAGTTCGCGCAGGGTTTTCAGATTGCTGTTGATATAATCATTGGTAACCGAAGTAAATCCGCTTGTGCAATAGACAAAATGACTTTCGTTGTATTCCGAGCGAACCATGTGATGGAGCAAGGGGAAATAAGCTAGTTCAATATCGTCGTGATGCGGAGCTGTGTGTAATACACGACTCTGAATAGGTGGATTAAGTCCTTTTTTAATTTTCTCAACAACTCGTTTATGAGTGGCTTGAGCTAAATCAGATAAAGATTCTCCACTTATTTGCACTGCAACCTTCAAGTAACGGTTGTCAGATTTGAAATTAGTAGACGTAAGCTCAAGCAAGGTCACTTTTTCTTCTAATGCGCCTTCAATAATCAGTTTATCAAGTGTTTTGACATCTTTTTTATTCGATTCAACAATACTTAGTCGCTGACGTTCTTCGAGTTTAATGGCTGCACCTTTGGTCAGATAAAAGCGTGCGTTTTCAAGCTTCTGAAGTGCGCTGGCAGGATATTCAAGCGAAGGTTGTGATTCAATTGCGGAAGCGATCAATTGAGATTTGGATTCACCGGCTGCAATGATAATTGCCACCACATCCGGATTAAACGTAATGGTATTAAGTCCAATAGTAATAACGGCTTTTTTGCGAACCGATTCTATTCCGCCTAAATCCACTGCAGCAGCTGCCTGTGTTTCGTAGTTGATATTGGTTAGTCGGGTGTGAGAATGATGACTGGAACCTTTCACATCAAAGGCAATATGTCCATCGGGACCGATACCGCCAAGAAAAAATCCGATACCACCCAAACTGCGAATTTGCTCTTCGTAATTCTCGCAAAACTGGTCGAAGTATTTGATGGTTTTCTTTTGCAAAGCTTCTTTTGCATTGGCCGGATGTTTGATTCGCAGATTCAAATCAATAATCCCTTCAGGAAAGATTTCACCAACATTTTGGTAGCCACCTAAATAAGTTTGATCTGTTTCGGGAATATTGTAGGTATCAATAAACAGCGCTTTGTTTTCGTCAAACCCAAATCCTTCAACATAAAATCGCTTTACAAAATAATTAAACGAACGTTCGTGCAGTGGATCAAGCGGGAAAAACTCATCAATCATCACAAAATACAGTGATTTGAAATCAGGTTTCAGGTCTTTATCCAGACCTATTTTATGCAGCAAACCACCTTTCATTTCAGCATCCCAATTCTCTAGATAATACTGCATCCATTTGATAAAGAACTCGGGTGTTTTTCCTGTTGGCAATGCAACAACTCCTCCGGGATTCAGCGACACCCATTCCAAAAAACGCAAAGCAGTTATTTGTCCTAAATTGATATAATTGTCTACTTCAATTACTTTTATTTTTTCGTCTAATTTGCCTATTTGTGAATTCGAAAATTGCTTCTCAAAATAAGCTTCTACTTTGCTTGAAACGTTGTAAGATATTTTTTCCATACATTAAAATTTAATTCAATCAATTTTTTTGATAATTAATTGGCAAAATTAAATCGTCAAAAAATGGAAATGATAACATTTTGCGTATAAAAATCCTCAAAAAGAGAATAGTCTTTATTCATTGTTCTTTATACATGCTCTTCTATTTATTTCAATTGAAATTCTTCAAAAACTGAGGTTAATCTGAATAAACTTAAAATATCGAATAGAATTATTGAGTATATTTCTGATTTATAGACTATAAATCTATATAGTTTGAGTCAAATGTCCTCTAAAAAAAGAAATAAATTATCGAAAGGATACTCTTGTTAAATTCTATATTAATTACATTTTAGAAATGAAATTCATCAAATGAGTGAATATTATGTAACAAATTGGTTAGAAAAATAGTGGATAAAATAGATTTCAAAGTTTTGACTGCCTTTATAAGTTTGTTAGGCTAAATTATAATTATAATCCAAAAAGTATTTGGATAATCAATAAATAAAGAGTAATTTTGAGCCGATATAATTGCAGGACAAAGCGAAGTCAAAAGCAGTCAAAATGAAGTCTAAAAATTTGGGACTAAATCGTAACACATAATTTCAGAACAAGTTCAACGTATTGATATGTAGGTTTAAGAGCTGCTAGGTTCAGGTCTCGTAGCGACGACCGATTTAACTTGCTTTGGATTTTAATCCAATGCAATGGGTTTTGGATGATTTTAACCCTATGCAATGTTTTTGGAGCATGTGAATAAATTCAAACGCTCGCTATATCGGTCGTGGCTACGCCACTCGCTAATTATTGCAGCCAGTCGCGTAGTGACGATTCATATGGTTGCCTGAGATTTTAATCTCTGGAATTAAAGAAGTTATATCAATTCTTCAAAAATATATTGTTCATCAAATTCCACCTCATGCTTTTGAAGGGTCTCAAGGTATTCAGTCTTGAAGTCTTGTTTTGCATGGTGTTTTTCCTGATTTTGCACATAATGAAAAATCATATCCTTGTCCCATGGGCTGTAGGTAAAAGCACCGAAACCACGTTGCCACTCAAACCTATGTTGTAGTAGTCCGCTTTCATTGACCCATTTGGATGATTTTGCTTTGACGTTTTGCATAACATCCGAAATTTCTATAGTTGGCTTCAATTTGAAAAAACAATGAACATGATCCTCCAAGCCGTTTACAATCAGATGGTGACATCCGGTTTCGTTTATCAGATTTCCCATAACAGCCAGGAGTTGTGGCCGCCACGATTTATCAATAACAGCCTCCCTGTATTTCACAGCAAAGACACATTGTATATACAGTTGATGATAGGTATTCGCCATATTGATAATGATTAAGGGTGCATATTTACATTCCAAAAATAGCAATTAAATCTCATTTATTTTTTATTTGCATTGGAATAAATTCCAACGCAACATATATCGGTCGTGGCTACGCCACTCGCATTGCTTGCCAGTCTATTTCAACAAGTCGCGTAGCGACGAGCGATTTGTTTTGCGTAGGGTTTTAACCCTATGCAATGGGTTTGGTTTTCTACCCTATGCAATGAAAATTCGGGATGGATATTCTTAAAAAGGAAGCGTGGACTAATTCCTTACCCACGCTCAAGCCCCTGAGAAGGTAACACAAGTTGATAAGTCAAAAGCCCACGCCATGTAATGATGCTGCAAAATTACAAAAAACAGTTCGGGTTGAATGCATTTGCTTCAAAAAATTACTGAATATGCACATATTTAGTTATATGAATAATTAAATGCTATATTTTTCAACACACATAGTTGCACTTAGTTTAATAGTGACACATAGTATTTCTTTGAAAACATAGTACATATAGTTGCGTTAAACAACCTATGTGGGCTATGTCAACCTGTTTTGGATTATTCTATGTGTTACTATGTTACCGCTCGGTTTACCGCTTGGCTTGCCAAGAATGTTTTTCTATGTGTGGTTTTTTTAAGAAAAATAGCAATAAATATTGATGGTACTTACTTTGTCGGATTGGTGGAAATACGATCAAAGAAAAGATTCTTAGAAGAGCAGCTAATCGGAATCCCGTAAATATTACTGCAACCGGGCATCAATCCCATTTCCTGAGCTACGCGACCAACCGAAAACATTACCCTGCTGTCAACTCTTCTGTCAGCAGCTACAGCACAAGCTGAACCTATCGCAATGCCCACATCTACTGAGTTTATTGAGCAGGGAACTTCCGGAAATTTCAACTTTTCAGCACACGATTCAAAACCACAATACCCACAATTCAGGTTATGAATTTGTTGTTTAGTGCCAATCAATACGATGGCTTCAGCATGTAAGATATTAGCTGAATCGCGTAACACAAATTTCAATCCTGTTTTTTCACTGTAAACCTGCATTGATTCTGAAAGTTGTTGAATAGTTTCAGTTGTCAGTAAAGCAACTTCAATTATATCAAAGCCTTTCCCTTTTGGTGCAGTTCTTGCAGCCGTCATCATTTCGTTTGCCACTTGTAGAAGGCGTTCGGTACGTGTATCTCTTTCGTTGATTATCATTGTATTTTCAAATCTTATTATTCTGAAACTCTTTAATCTTTGCAAGAATCAATTCATCAATCAATCCGTTTGTTGCAACAATTTCTTTCCCAAAAAGAAAATTATTTCCACCTGAATAATCAGTTATAATTCCTCCTGCTTCTTTAATAATCACTATTCCGGCAGCTACATCCCAAGGCTTCAGATCGTATTCCCAAAAAGCATCAAAGCGTCCGCAGGCCACGTAAGCAAGATCAGTGGCAGCAGAACCCAACCGACGAACTCCACGTGCATTTTTCATGGTCCATTTCAGAAATTCCATGTATTCGTCCATGCGACTAAAGTCCGAATACGGAAAACCGGTTGCAAGAAGTGAATCATGAATATCACTTCGTTTTGAAACCCGAATTGAATGTCCATTCAAATAAGCACCGCCATCTTTCCAAGCGTAGAAACATTCATCCCTGCCGACTTCATACACCACACCCAACACCAGTTCATCACCGTCGAGCAAACCAATGCTAACGGCATAAACCGGTACACCCTGAACAAAATTAGTTGTACCATCCAATGGGTCTATTACCCAGTTGAAACGTTCCCCACGAATATCGGTTGTGCCTTCTTCGGCAATGAATCCTGAATCAGGCAGCAGTATTTGGAGTTGCTCAATAATCTGTTTTTCCGAAGCCTTATCTACATAACTCACCAAATCATGCATACCTTTACTTTCAACCATACTATCGTTGAAGTTTTTACGCTCGTTAGCCATGAATTGCCCGGCTTTTCGAGCTATTTCACAAGTTGCCAGGGTTAGTTGTTCGTATTTAGAAGTCATTAAATCAAAATTTAAAAATGAATTGCAAAGGTATGATTTTCTGAACTTTCAGGCAAACGGTTTGGTTATCATTCTATAATTTATTTAATTCTACTTTACCAAATTAAATAAAGTCAACGAAACAGTCCGTAGGACTGAACGTGCATAACTCCCAATGAAATTGGGGGAGATGAATATGCAGAGTTAGCAACCCGAAGGGTTGAATAAAATTTTGTATAATTGTATTTTTGCTAGTTCAACCCTACGGGTTGGGTTTTAGTTTTTCCCGCTATCCCCCAATTTTATTGGGGGTTATGCACATTAAACTCTACGAGTTTTTTTATCCTACTTTAAAGAAATCTAATTTAGTAAAGTAGAATTAAGGAATAAAATTAATTATTTGAACATATTTACTAATTTACATTAACAAAAGTATCATATTTAAGTGAATTATCTATTTTTGTAAATCTAAATATGATTGAATATTTAATCATATCCGATTAATTGAAAATAAGGTCAAATTTCAAAACATTTAAAAAGATGAAAAAACTAATTTTATTGAGTTTCGTATTATTGTTTGCGAGCCGTACGTTTGCTCAGGTTACATTTGAAACTACTGTTGAAGGTATTAAATCGTACAATCTGACTAATAACGGTTTGAAAATCCTTTTGATTCCGGATCAGTCGCAATCGAATGTAGTGGTGAATATTGTTTACGGAGTTGGATCGCGTTTCGAAGGCTATGGAGAAACAGGAATGGCGCATTTGCTTGAGCACATGATGTTTAAGCGTTCATCAAAGTTTACGGACATAAAGAAAACAATTGCCGATAAAGGTGCTTATGCTAACGGAACTACCTGGTACGACCGGACAAACTATTACGAAGTACTTCCGGCTTCGGACGAAAACCTGAAATGGGCTTTGGAGATGGAAGCTGACCGTATGGTTACAGCCACTATCTTACAATCGGATCTGGACAAAGAGTTTTCGGTGGTTCGTAACGAGTTTGAAATTGGAGAAAACAATCCGTCTTCTATTTTGAGTCAACGTATTTTGTCAACCGCCTATCTATGGCACAATTACGGAAAATCGACTATTGGGAGTAAAGAAGATATTGAAAGAGTTCCTGCCGGTAAATTGAAGAAATTCTACCAGAAATACTATCAACCCAATAATGCAATTTTAATTGTTGCAGGAAAATTTGATGAGAAACAAACTCTTGAGTGGATTGAGAAGAATTTTTCAACAATTCCAAAACCGTCATTAGCCATAGAGCAGACCTACACAGTTGAGCCGGCTCAGGATGGTGAACGCTTCGTAGAGTTAAGACGTAATGGTGACTTGCAATATGTGGCTATGGCTTATCACACGCCTTGTTTGTCGGACAGTGAGTACGTAGCCAACGAAGCTTTAATTTCTATTTTGACAAATAATCCTTCAGGTATTTTATACAAAGCACTGGTTGATAGTAAATTGGCAAGTTCCATTTATGGTTATACAGAAATTTTGAAAGATCCGGGATTTAGTTATTATGCCTGCGAAATTTCAAAGGATAAGGACATAAATGCTGCTCAAACTGCTTTTTTAGAAACAATGAATAAGGTTTCGACTATGACTTTTACCGAGGATGATGTAACCAGAGCTAAAAATGAATTACTTAAAAATACTGAAAATACGTATAACAATACAGTTAATTTTTCCATTGCTTTGACTGAGTTTATTGGTGGTGGCGACTGGCGTTTATTCTTTAAACACAGAGATTATGTTGAAAAACTGACGTTGACCGATATTCAAAATGCAGCTAAAAGATATTACCAGACAACCAACCGAACCTGGGGAAAATTTATACCGGATAATAATTCCAAACGGACTAGTGTGTCAGAACCTGCAGATATATCAGCACTTGTAAAGGATTATAAGGGCAAAATCAGCGATTCGAAAACAGTAAACTTTGATGCAACCGTTGAAAACATCTTGAAAATGTCGGAAGAAGGAAAACTGGCAACCGGAGGTAAATACGTGTTACTGGAAAAACCTACAAAAGGAGATAAAATAGAAGGTCGTTTCTTGTTGAGAATGGGTGATTTACAAACTTTAGGTGCTAAATCATTAATTGCCAATCTGACTGCCAAAATGCTGAAAACAGGCACTAAAACCAAAACGAAACAGCAAATTAATGACTTATTGGATAAATTGAAAACGAATATCGATTTTTCAGGTAATGTTGATGGACTTTATATCCGGTTTAATTCAGATAAACCCAATTTCTCACAAGCACTTGATTTGTTGAACGATATGGTTCGAAATCCATCTTTCAATGCTGATGAGTTTGAAAAACTGAAGCTGGAAATGAAATCGGAATTGGAATCAAGTCTAAGTGACCCACAAATGGTAGCCAGTGAGAAATTAACTAGTCTGACTGCAAAATACCCCAAGTCACATCCTTATTATTCAGCAACAACAGCAGAAACATTGGTTGAACTGAATACCGTGAAACTGGATGACATTATTTCTTATTACACTAAATTCTATGGCGGAAATGCTTCATATTCAGTGCTGATAGGTGGAATTGATAAACCGATTGCTAAAGAATTTATGTCTAAGACATTTGACAAATGGAATCCACAAGTGGCTTACAAGCGAATATCTACTCAGTACTTCGATGTTAAATCACAGGTTCAGATTATCCAAATTAATGATAAAACTAATGCTGCTGTAATGGGCAATCTGAATTTGAATATTGGAGATAATCATCCTGATTATCCGGCTATTGATATGGCTAATGAACTTTTGGGTGGTGGTGCTTTTCTTTCTTCACGTATTCCGCAGCGATTGCGCGAGGCTGAGGGAATGAGCTATGGTGCTGGTTCTTATGTTTCCGGAAATCACATAGATCCAACCGGAAGCTGGGGCGTTTATGCTTTTTTCAATCCGCTTTTCAAAGAAAAAATGAATAATGCCATGATGGAAGAAATCAATAAAGCAGTTGCAAATGGATTCAGCAAAGAAGAATTTGATAATTCATTGAAAGCGTGGTTACAGGGACGAAAAACTAATCTGAGCATGGATTCATTTCTGGCTTATCAATTACGTGATTATCTTGAAGAAGGTAAAAGTATAAAGGAATATGCTGATTATGAGGCTAAAGTAAAAGCATTAGATATAACTAAAGTAAATGCTGCCATCAGAAAATACTTCGATGCCGGCAAATTTGTATTAATCTACGCAGGAGACTTCTCGAAGAAATAAATCAAGCAAAAAGAAAAAAAAGACACATTTCAAAATAGAAATGTGTCTTTTTTTTAATCAAAACGGAAGATCGTCTTCAGCAGGCGGTGGAGCTTGTAATGCATCGGCTGGAGGAGCTGCAACTGCACCGGTAGATTCTGTAGAGTCAGGTTTCTTACCTAATAACTGAATCGTATCTGCGTAAATTTCAGTGGTATAACGTTTAACACCATCCTTTTCCCACTGGCGGGTTTGAAGCTTACCTTCCACATAGATTTGAGTTCCTTTTTTGATATATTTCTCAGCCACTTCGGCCAAACCTCTCCAGGCAACAATGTTGTGCCACTCAGTTCTATCAGGAACCTGGATTCCGCTTTGTGTTGTGTAACCACGTTCAGTTGTTGCCAGTGTGAAATTCGCAACTGCCACGTTTTTTTCCAGATACCGTACTTCGGGGTCTTTCCCCACATTTCCTACGAGAATTACTTTGTTTACAGACATAATAATAAGAATTAAAAGGTTAATAAATTAGTTTTATTTGTTGCTGTAAATATAAAAAGATATTTTAAATTAAAAAAGAAACAGGTCGAAAATATTTTAATTGAATCAAAATATTCGACCTATTATAAATAGAAATGCAATGTTAATCAGGATGTTATATATATCAATATTGTGTGTAATTTAGAATTAACCTAAATAATCAAACAATATAATCGACAGCAGCTCGTGCAGTTCTGATTTTTGTAATAAAAGCAGCTACTCGTTTGTGTTCTATATGTTCCTGATAAGCATCAAGTTCTTCAAAACTATTGAACTCGGAATATAGTGCAATATCGAAATCTGTTTTGGGGGCATTTGGCACATTGATACCTACTTCAATACTTACAATCTGAGGAATCAGATTTTTGAGGTTTTCTAGTTCTGTTTTAATAAATGCTGCATTTTCAGCTTTCGATTTACCTTCAGCCACTTCGGCCAGACAGAAGAATACAATATGTTTAATCATGAATTAATGTATTGAAATATAATTACTTGCAAATAACTTTATAGGGTTTGTTGTTTACTTTCAGAAAATAGATTCCGGTTCCGGTTCGGATAAGAAACCGACCTTGAGTTAATTCACCGTTAAACAGCATCTGACCAGTCAGTGCAAACAGTTTTATTTTATTGATTCCGCTGGTAATTGTCACATATATTCCTTCTGAAGATCCGGTGAATGAAACATTTTCGTTGGCTGTAATTGTTGAGTTTGTGCCTTGTCCGGAATCATTATCACCTCTTGACCATCCGCTTTGACTACCATCTATGCGAATTACTACTGCCTGTCCTGAATGATTGTCAGCTTTTGATGATTGACCATAAGAACTTATTACACCCAGTACTGTAAAAAACAGAATGAGTGCAAATTTCAGATGCTTTATTATCAAAGGTTTCACTGTTTTCATTGCGTTGATTTCCGTAACTTCAAAATTACTTCATTTCTTCCGAATTCTATTACTTTTTTCAATGAGTTTGCAATATCTTTTTTTCAGTTGAATTGCTTAACATGAAAAATTAAACTCAGAGCTCGTTTCGCATACGTTTCGGGTAGTCGACTGTGTAATGCAGTCCACGACTTTCTTTTCGCCGTAGCGCATGTTTGATAATAAGGTATGCCACACTTATAACGTTTCGAAGTTCGCAAATCTCACGTGAAACGACAGATTTTTCAAATAAATCTTCAGTTTCACGATATAGTATTTCTAAACGGCTCATAGCTCGTCGCAAGCGGAGGTTAGACCGAACAATACCCACATAGGTACTCATTATTTGTTCTACTTCACGGAAACTTTGTGTAATTAATACCATTTCTTCCGGCAGGCGTGTTCCTTCGTCATTCCAATCGGGAACGAATTCATTGAATTGAATACGATTGAGCTGGCTAACAGCATCATTTACGGCAGCATCAGCATAAACTATGGCTTCAATTAATGAGTTGGAGGCCAGTCGATTGGCACCGTGTAGTCCGGTACAGGAACATTCACCGGCTGCGTACAACCGATTAATAGATGTTTTTCCGTTCAAATCCACAGCTATACCACCACAGAGATAATGTTGAATAGGCGAAACCGGAATAAAGTCTTTTGTAATATCAATATCCAGTTGCAGACATTTTTTGTAAATATTGGGGAAATGTTCTTTCGTTTCTTTTGGGTTTTTGTGGGTAACGTCCAGATATACATAATCGTGTCCATGCATTTTCATTTCATTATCAATGGCACGAGCCACAATATCGCGTGAAGCAAGTGAACCACGCTCATCGTATTTCTGCATAAATTCTTTGCCATCTTTAGTACGAAGAACTGCGCCATAACCACGTATAGCTTCTGAAATAAGGTAAGTAGGTCGTTCGCCCGGATGATAAAGTCCGGTAGGATGAAACTGTACAAACTCCATATCTTTAATAATGCCACGGGCACGGTGAACCATAGCAATTCCATCACCGGTTGCTATTCCCGGATTCGTTGTTGTGGAATAAACTGTTCCGATTCCACCTGTGGCGAGTAAAGTTACTTTGGCCAAAAAAGTATGAATATTATTGCTTTGCTGATTCAGAACATAAGCCCCGTAACATTCAATGTCGGGTGAATGATGCGTAACTACTTCGCCCAAATGGTGCTGCGTCAGAATCTCAATGGCAAAATAATTTTCGAATACTTCAATTTCGGGATGAGACTTAACCTGACGAACCAAACTTTGCTGAATTTCAAATCCGGTATTATCCTTATGATGCAAAATCCGGTTTTCGGAATGACCTCCTTCACGATGTAGATTAAACTGCCCATTTTCATCTTTATCAAAATCGACACCCCAATTAAGAAGTTCGTTGATTTGAGCTGGAGCTTCGTAAACAACTTTCTCTATTGCTGCCAAATCACAATGACCATCACCGGCGATAAGTGTATCTTCAATGTGTTTTTGAAAATTATCTGGGTCGTACATTACTGAGGCTATTCCGCCTTGAGCATACGAAGTGTTAGATTCTTCGAGTGCAGTTTTGCTCAGCAAAGCTACTTTGCCGTATTTTGCAGCTTTCAGTGCAAAACTGATACCGGCAATACCGCTGCCAATAACCAAGAAATCGAATTTGCGGGTCATTTATTTAGATTTTAGAATCAAGAGTCAAGAGTCAAGACCAAGAGCCAAGAATCAAGAGCTAAGAATCAGAACTCATTAGATAATTTGAGCAGTAGTATTAGTACTGCTCAATTTGTTGTTTTTATCAAAAATGTTTAATGAAAGCCCTTCTTTTCTTATGGTTTACATGCTCAAAACTTCCCCATTGTGACGACATTTTCAAGTTTGTTTCCAACTCAGGATTACTCTCAGCAAATTTGTATCCATTTTTTGCACTGGCAGGCATAATGTCGGCAAACATAACTGAATTCACACCTTTATTCTGATAATCAGGATGTACCGCCATCAAATATAAGTCAACCACATCATTTTTATTCAGCGCATGTAGCATGTAATACCAACCGAATGGGAACAAGCTTCCTTTTGCTTTCTGTTGAGCTTTGGTAAAACTAGGCATCGCAATTCCAAGTGCAACCACATCGTCATTATCATCTACCACAATTGAAATCGTATCGATACGGAAAAAGCTAAAATAAAGTTTAATATAAAAGTCAACCTGTTTTTGGTTTAATTTGGTGAAACCATATAAGTGAGAATAACATAAATTCAGTAAATCAAAGATTTTCAGTGAGTATTTTTCAACGATTTCTTTACGCGATTTACATTTAACCGATTTCAGATTATATTTTTGTTTTACAATATCAGCAATACGGAAGTATTTTTCAGGGAAAACATCAGGAACAGTAATTTTGTACTCTTTCCAGTCAATATCCTTCTCAAAACCATAATTTTCAATATGTTTAACGTAATAAGGATAGTTATAATTGGTAGCCATGGTTCCAATCTGATCATAACCTTCAATCAACATACCTTCACGGTCGAAATCGGTAAATCCAAGCGGACCGTGAATGGCAGTCATGCCACGTTCTTTTGCCCAGGCAATGGCGGTATCAAAAAGTGCGGTTGACACTTCCACATCATCAATATAATCGCACCAACCGAAGCGGGCATGTTTTTCATTCCATGTTTCGTTGGAGACAGGATTGATAATACAAGCAATACGTCCGGCAATTTTATTGTCCTTGAATGCCATAAAATAGTTTGCCTCACAAAAATCGAGAGCAGGATTTTTACCTTTTGTCAGATTCAGCAAATCGTCCATTAATAAAGGTGGTGCGGCAAACTCACAATCTTTGTATAGATTGATGCCAAACCAAATATACTGCTTTAATTCTTTCTTTGATGTTACTTCGCGGATAGTTACTGCCATAATTTCAGGTATTAATTTATAATTAAACGGACGTAAAAATAACGCAAAAATATGACAACTGCCAATTTTTTGCGTTATTTTTTGTTTCTTTGGTGATTATATGCCTGATATTTACTCCTTTACGTTACCAGTTCTTTTCAGAACTCCCCAACTTACCAACTCGCCTTTTAGTGCTTTACGGTATGCTTTGTAAAGAACATAAAACAGTAACTGACGGTAGATGAAACGCTGAACAAAAAGATACAACGCTTTCTTCAAATCAAACTTCTGATTGTCGAAATGGTATGCCATCGATGAAATAATGCAATCGACAAAATAGTAAAGCAGATAGAAGAAGATATACTGATCGGCATCATGTGAAAACAAACCTAAAATAAACAGAATGTCTACCAATGGTGAAAATAATGGTATAATAAAATTGAATATCAATAAATTAGGTAATGCAATCAGACCAATGTTTGGTTTTTTAAAACTGAATAATAAATCGCGGTGTTTCCAGAAGCTCTGCATCATGCCAAAAGTCCAGCGGGAGCGTTGTTTCAGAAAACTCTGTATATTTTCAGGAGCTTCGGTGAGTGCCAGTGCTTCGTTACAACTGCGGATAATGTATCCTGCCCGGAGCATTCGTAATGTAAGATCGCAATCTTCGGCAAGTGTATCGGTTGTAAAACCATCGATTTCCTGCATTGCTGTTTTTCGGAATGCTCCAATAGCACCCGGAACTACTAAGATAGCATTCACAGCATCGTATGCCCTTCGGTCGAAATTCTGACTGGTTGTGTATTCGATAGATTGCCAATTGGTCAGCATGTTTACCGTATTTCCTACGCGAACATTACCGGCTACAGCTCCTACTTTTTCTTCTGAAAAGAATGGAATCATACGTGCGATGGCATCGTAAGGCAAAATTGTATCGGCATCAATACAGACCAGTATTTCGCCGGTTGCTTTTTCAATTCCGAAATTCAGAGCTGCTGCTTTTCCTCCGTTAGGTTTGGTAATCACTCTTACTCTTTCGTTACCTTCAAAAGCTTTAGATACAATATCAAAAGTGCTGTCTTTCGAACCATCGTCCACAAAAATAACTTCAATATCCGGGTATGTAGATTTCAAAAGATAATCAACAGTACGAACAGCATTTACTTCTTCGTTGAATGCCGGAACAATGATACTTACTTTTGGTTGATAGTCAACTGATGCATTATTGGCATTCCTTTTCTCTTTATAACGTTGAACAATTGCCAAAATAGCTATTGATAGTAATCGCGAAATAATCAGGAAAATTGCAACAATAAAGAATCCATCGAGGAAGTGTTCCCAAATGAAGGTAAGCGTAAAGAATATCAGGTCTAATTTATCGGTGACGCTGAATTTGTTTTCTACCTTAGGCATAACCTGATCACGTGTCTTGCCCATTAAATGCGAAACGGATACGAATTCGTAACCTCTTGCCCGTAACGAATCAATAATAACTGGTAAAGCTTTTATCGTTGCGCTACGGTCTCCACCGGCATCATGCATCAGAATAATATTTCCTTTTTTAACTTGTTGGAGTGTGCGTTCAATGATAGTATCCGAAGAAATATCTTCCTGCCAGTCGTTAGGGTCAACAAATGTTGTAACACTGATAAAACCTTCATCGTGGGCAACGGCCAGCGATTTAATCTGAGATAGTTTGGTTGGTTCAGCGTCAGTGATATAAGGTGGACGGAACAATAAGGTAGAATAACTCAGGATGCTTTCCAATAAAAGACGGGTCGACCGAAGTTCAATGCGTTCACGGTTATCTGTAGCTTCTTCCAGATTTGGATGAGTAAATGTATGATTTCCAATTTCATGTCCTTCTCTGTATTCCCGTCGGATAAGTGGAATATTATTCTGAATATTCACACCGGTAACAAAGAAAGTTCCCGGTACTTTTTTCTTTTTCAGGATATCCAGAATTTTGGGAGTATAATCGCTACTTGGTCCGTCATCAAAAGTAAATGCCAATTCTTTCTGTTTATCAGCACCATAGCGTTTAATCATGTATGAACTCGGATAATCATCATAAACTTCGTTGGTAATCATGGCATCCGGGGTATTATATTCAAGCGCAACATGGCCATGATCGGGGATGCTTGTCATTTCCAGAATTTCACCTTTGCCTTCGTAATTTACAGCCAGAATGGATTGAATATATTCAAGTTTTTTGTAGTTGAATCCTTTCATTTTCAGAAACATAACATCCAAATCCTGCCCGTAAAATTTCCATAGTCGGTCATCTTCCGAACCAAGATACCACAACGAAACGCCGGCAGCGTTATAATCGTGAGCAGTACGAATTACATTAAAAGCTCCAGCTGCATCAATACAATGCATTTCATGCTCCTGATTAAAATTGTCGGTATATTTTAATGTCAAATCTGCCTGGCCGAAATTAAAATAAACAGGTGCATTTAGTTCATTTGCTTTTGAAATCAAACTTTGATAAGTTATCGGTATGCCGGTATATGTAATTTCTTTCCCGCTTATTTTTTTTACCCAGTCGAATCCATACCCTGCAACGCAGAGAACAATTTTATCCGAAGGAACTTCTTTCATAGCTTCGTCAATCGCATTTTCCACAAATAACAGTGACGAAATACTTCCGGGGTCACTTCCCGAAAAATGTTCGTTGTAAGCCATCAGAAATATGAAATCATAATATTTCGCCAAATCTTTGTAGGAAGAAACTCTATCGGTAGGGTCAATATCGATGGTAACTAAAAAACCTTCGGCATGAAGTGTTTCGGAAAGTTCTTTCGAAAATTCCAGTAGATAAGGGTTTGATCCTTCGGGGAGTTTCTCAATATCGATATTAATACCCTGAAAATCATTTTTTTCGAGGATATTTTTTATTCGGGTAATAAGTGTTTTTCGGAGTTTTTGATTCTTAAGCAGTATGATTGTACTGTCACCGTTAAAAGTATTTTTCCAGAAGTTACTGAGCATGGGTAGCACAGCCACTTTATTGCTTTGAATGAAATCCAGTGTTTCGTTTTCAATTCGGGTGTCGATGGTTCCTTTGGCATCTTTTAAAAAAAGCCATTCCGGTAACACCATGTTTAATTTAGTGATATTTTTATGTAATGAAATACCCGAATTAATGTTCCAATTTACGTAGAAACCTGCTCTTACAGGTATATACTTACTGACTTCGGGTGAAGTTGTATGCTTAAGTTTTTTGTGTGAGTTCTTTATTTTCTTCTTTTTATATTGTTCCAGTTGCTTTGCAAAGTCAATCTGTTCCTTTTTAGATACATAGGTTTTAGATTTATCTGTATTCAAATCGGGCAACTTTTTATCGTTGTAGGTTAGTACCTTCAGGTCGTAATCGCGTTTGTTGAACAACGAAATACCAACTGATGCCAGAATTACAAATAAAAAAACCAAAAATATACGTACCACCCAAACAAAGCTTTTCCAACGAGTAGGTGAATTTGTCTGAAATATCTGCTTTTGCATATAAATTTAATTATTCAATTACCAATTTCCAATTATCAATTTCCGATTAATTAATCAACCAATCCTCAATTAACTCCTAAGAAACAAATGATGAATAGAACGTTGATTTTCGCGGTTTAAGCTGATTTTAAACGGATTATTAAATTGCAAGCATTTTTGATTTTGCTCTTTAATCAATACCGATTAATCGGTATTTCTAA
>JBAXMR010000025.1:0-47293 GCA_037134195.1 Paludibacter sp.
TCGTCTGCAAATCCATTTATAACTACCCGTGTGGCAACTGTGACTTTAGTTGCAAACGGAGTTGCAACCAAAACTATTACTATAACTCAGGCTGTGGGCGATGCTACGTTATCTGTCTCGGGAACAACAGCTACAGTTACAAAAGCAAGCGGTAGTACAGCAAGCCTGTCTGTAACTTCAAACAGTACATGGACAGCTTCTTCCAATCAGAGTTGGCTGACAGTTACCTCAGGAGCAACCGGAAATGGAACAATTACCTTTACTACTTCGTCTGCAAATCCATTTATAACTACCCGTGTGGCAACTGTGACTTTAGTTGCAAACGGAGTTGCAACCAAAACTATTACTATAACTCAGGCTGTGGGCGATGCTACGTTATCTGTCTCGGGAACAACAGCTACAGTTACAAAAGCAAGCGGTAGTACAGCAAGCCTGTCTGTAACTTCAAACAGTACATGGACAGCTTCTTCCAATCAGAGTTGGCTGACAGTTACCTCAGGAGCAACCGGAAATGGAACAATTACCTTTACTACTTCGTCTGCAAATCCATTTATAACTACCCGTGTGGCAACTGTGACTATTTCTGCAAACGGAGCAACAAATAAAATAGTGACAGTGACTCAGGCTATGGGTGATGCTACTTTGTCTGTTTCGGGAACTACTGCTACTGTTACAAAAGCCAACGGAAGTACAGCCAATCTGACTGTTACATCAAACAGTACATGGACAGCTTCTTCCAATCAGAGCTGGCTGACTGTAACTTCGGGGGCAACCGGAAATGGAACAATTACCGTCACTACTTCATCTGCAAATCCGTATATCACCACCCGTGTGGCAACTGTTACAATTGCAGCAACAGGTGTAATAAGCAAAACCGTGACAGTAACTCAGGCTGTGGGTGATGCTACGTTGTCGGTCTCTGGAAACACTGCAATAATAGATGTAATGGCAAATAACACTGCTTTTATTAATGTATCTTCAAACACAACATGGACTGCGGTTTCAAGTGAAAACTGGTTAAGTGTAAACACTAATATTGTCGGAAATGGAAAACTTACGTTTACCGCCTCAAATACAACCGATGCCAATAGGCAGGCAATAGTTACAGTTTCCGCTCCGGATGTTTCAGATATCATTGTATATGTAAATCAAAAATGGGCCGTAAATACAAATAAGTACCAACTCAATATGACTGTAACTGCCATTGTATCAGTCGATGATGTGGAATATATGGGAAATGATTTACAAATCGCTGCTTATATTGGAGACGAATGTCGTGGAATAGCTGATTTGAAATATATAGATGTTTATCAACGCTACATGGCTTTCCTGACCATTTGGGGTAATGGTTTGGATGTGAATAAAGCAATAACTTTCAAGTGTTACAATAATATCGAAGAAAAACAATTTACTGCAATTAATCAGTCACTAATATTCATTCCTGAAGTTATTAAAGGAACTCCGGTAAATCCGTATTCAATTAATCTTGTTCAAAAAGTAACTGCTTTGAATAACGATATTGATACAAAAATTGAAATTTATCCAAATCCGGTAAAAAAAGTTTTGCACGTAAATTGCGATGTTCTCGGAATCCAACAGCTTGATATATTTGATACAATGGGGCGTAAATTAAGCTGTAAGAGCCTCACAAATAATACCGATTATGATGTCAGCAATTTGACTTCAGGTGTGTATTTATTGAGAATAAAACATAAAGGACAAGAATACTTTAAAAAATTTATTTGTAAAAAATAATCTTATAAAATACTACAAAGATATTTCTTAAATATTTTAGAGGTTTTATCACATAAACTGCTTCAGTAATTTTCACTTTAGAGTTTAGGTATCTTCATTACATTCATCATTGTCAACATCTTATTATCCGTTTCCGTCCATTCATTTTCGGCAACCGATGAAGCGGTAATTCCAGCACCGCTATATAAAACAAACAGTTTATCAAACAATTGAAGGCAACGAAGGTTTACAAAGATATTGGTTTTATTTTCAATATTGACAGGTCCTAAAAAACCGGTATAATAACTCCGGTCGTGGTTTTCATTTGACAAAATAAATTCACGTGCATCTACTTTTGGTAATCCACCCACCGAAGGAGTTGGATGAAGAGCTTGCAATATGTCACCGAAACGGTTTTGAAGTGCTTTTTCAGGAAACTCGAAAGCTGTTTTCATGTGAATCAGATTTGCTGCCTGATAATTTATTGGTCCGGTTTTGCTGTAATCTGGAATACCTAATGATTGTAATGTTTTTTCGACAAAGTCGGTCACAATTCCTTGTTCGTCAATTTCTTTTTCAGCCCATTGGTACGATTCAAGTGGTTTATCGGTAGTAACCTGTGTTCCTGCAAGCGAAACCGTTTTAACTATTACATCATCCTTCACTAACAGTGGTTCAGGAGTAGCTCCCATCCAACAACCGACTCCCGGTAACTGCAACATATATACCATGGCGTGAGGATATTTTTCGCACAATTTGAGAAAGAATTCATCTGGTTGAAACCCATCAGGCAATTGCTCTAATCGTACTTTGGAAAGCACCACTTTATGAAACTTACCCGCTTTCATTGCCTCCACCGCTTTGTTGACATTCCTCATGTATTCGTCAGACGATGTAGTTGAAAGTGAGTTTTCAGTTTTAATAAGTTCTACAAAACGGTCATTATCTGCCAGTTTCTGAATATAAATATCGTCAATGTCGTCAGAAAAGAATACACAATCAGGATTCAGAAAAAAGCTCTGATGTATATTTGAAGCTGTAAATGGAGCTATCACAAAGCCCACTTTGCTTTCCAACTTGTTTAGTGACAGAAGTTTTTCCGGTAATGAATGATGCTGAACTAACGTAACTATCTCTGTTTCGAGTGGCAGGCGATATGAAACAAAAGGAATATTTTGCTCAAAAAGCACCCTTTGAAGTTTTCTGAGTTGCTGATATGAATTTGTTTCAGGATTCATTTCTTTAACGGAACAATGCGATTGGTTAGTCGGCAAAGAGAAATTAATTTAGCGTTTTTATCCTCAACTCGAATTTCCCACACATGTTGTGTAGCACCGCGATGAATGAGCGTACCAATACCAAAAACTTCATTCTCATTGGTGGTAGCTACATGACTTCCACTTATTTCCACCCCAAGAACGGCAAATTTACTAATATCAACCAACATTACTGAACCCGCACTTCCAACAGACTCAGCCAAAGCCATTGTTGCTCCTCCGTGAAGTCTTTTCATAGGCTGAAAAGTCCGTTCATCGACCGGCATTTTGGCTACAATTCGTCCATCTGATGCTTCAATGTACACAATATCAAGATGTTCCATTAAAGTTCCCTTGGCTATTTTATTCAGAATTTCACAATCCATAAGTGTCATATTTGATAAGATTGCAAAGATAACAAATTATCTTTCTTTCTGTCGGCATCTGGTTTTCAAATCTACATTGATAGTTAGTATTTATAATGTAAAAAATGTTTTTTTAAAATTTAGTTTCTACATTTGTAAAAATTCAGAGAATGTTGGTTACCGAAAAATATCATTTTCCAATTTTCAAAAAAACACTTGAAATTAACTAATAATTTCATAATTTAATGTTAATCAAAGCACTATAAGTTGTCGAAGAGTTATTTAAGTGTACTTTATAGGTAATATGAAAATAAAATCCTAATTTTGCAGCCCATTGGTTCGGTTAAAATAGAATTCATACAGTAATAACTGAAAATCAGAAATCTATAGCTATTTCCAAAAACCTGAACTAATAACTGAATAGAGTTTGTTTTTTGTATGATAAAGAAGATTCTTTTTTTACTTTCTATAATTTCCGTCCACAATGCATTTGCCTGTACCAATTTTTTGGTGGGTAAAGCGGCTACTCTCGATGGCTCAACGCTTATTTCGTATAATGCTGATTCTTATTTCCTTTTTGGAGCATTATACCATTTACCTGCAGCTAATTATCCTCCGGGAACGATGCTCGACATTCATGAATGGGATACCGGAAAATTACTCGGTAAAATCAAACAGGTTGAACATACCTATTCTGTAATAGGTAATATGAATGAACATCAACTAAGTATAGGTGAAACTACTTTTGGTGGTCGTCCTGATTTGGTTGATACAACAGCTATTATGGATTATGGCAGTCTTATCTACATAACCTTGCAGCGTGCAAAAACAGCCCGTGAAGCCATAAAAGTAATGACTGATTTAGTTGCAGAATATGGTTATTATAGTCAAGGTGAATCATTTTCGATTGCAGATCCGAACGAGGTTTGGATTATGGAAATGATAGGCAAAGGTACTCATAATAAAGGTGCTGTTTGGGTAGCTCAGCGCATTCCCGACGATTGTGTATCGGCTCATGCCAACCAAGCCAGAATAACTACATTCCCTTATGATGATAAAAATGTGTGTATGTATTCCGAAGATGTAATTGTTTTCGCCCGTGAAAAAGGTTATTTCAAAGGACGAAACAAAGAATTCAGTTTCTCAGATATATATGCACCACTCGATTATTTAGCATTACGTGTTTGTGAGGCACGTGTATGGGCATTTTTTAGAAAATTGGATCCATCCATGAATAAATATATTTCGTATGTTAAGGGTGAAACTCTTGAACGTATGCCGCTTTGGATTAAACCTACTGTCAAACTTACTGCACAAATGCTTAAAGAATGTATGCGCGATCAGTACGAAGGAACTGAATTTGATATGACTAAAGGTATTGCTGCCGGACCATTTGGAAGTAAATTGCGTTGTAGTCCACTGACATTCAAGGTTGATAGCGTGGAGTATGTGCACGAACGTCCCACTGCCACTCAACAAACTGGCTTTACTTTTGTAGCTCAGATGCGTAGTTGGATGCCCGATTATATTGGCGGAATTCTTTGGTTCGGCGTTGATGATGCTGCCACAAGTCTCTATGTACCAATGTATTGTGGCATTAACCGTGTCCCTGAATGTTTCAGGCCAGATAATGGAAGTTTACTGGAATATTCAGCAACTTCTGCGTTCTGGATCTACAATTGGGTGGCAAATTATGCTTATGGCAAATACTCATATATGTATCAGGATATCAAAAAGGTACAATCGAAGTGGGAAAGTGATTTTAGTGCATTAGTCCCTGCAATTGATAAAGTTGCTATTGGAATGTCAGAAGTCGAAGCACGTGGTTTTTTAACTGAATTTAGTGTCACTCAGGCTGAAAATTCAACTAATGCATGGAAAAAACTTGGCGAATATCTGTTGGTTAAATATATGGATGGCAATATAAAAAAAGAAAAAGACGGAAAGTTTGTTCAAAATGAAGCTCATATACCTCCGGGAATTATTCGTGCCGGCTATCCTGAAGAGTTTTTACGAAAAATGATTAAGGAATATCCTGGTTTCAAGGTGAAAACGGCAGAGGAAATGAAAAATAGAAAATAAAATTATTAAATTCCTTATAGTCTGATATTTCATTTTTTTTCTTCCTTTTAGTGCTATGAAAAATGCAATAAAACAAATCTGTTTTCTCCTTTTTGCAATAAGCCTACTTTTCATTTTGGCTGATTGTAACTTCATTGGTGAGGCATTTTCTCAACATCAGTTGAACTGTGAAAATGCTTGTTCAGATTCTTCAAACCAGAGCGAGAATTCTCACTTAATTTGCTTTGAAGATGCATTATTTGCAAATGAATACATGGTTAAATCATCTGAATTTAATTACAAAACATTGTTGTACAAATCTTTAACTTTCAACTTTCTAAGCACCTTTTCAACCGCCATTTGGCAACCGCCAAAACGCTTATAATCTTTCAATAACATCTCGAATATTTAAATTAATTCCATATCGACATTGAAAATGCCGTTTGCGAATTTGCGATTTTACATCGAAGTTATTCATCTTTTAAATTTTACAACAAACTTGTTGTTAATTAATTAATTATCAAATTATGGTAAACGAAAAAAAAGAAGTCGCTCTAAAAGAAAAAAAGGATGCTGCTTTATTGTCTGTTTTCGCGGCGATAATACTAACCGGATTCAAATTAGTTATTGGAATTGTAACCAATAGTTTAGGAATATTATCGGAAGCGTTACACTCCGGACTGGATCTTGTGGCTGCTGTGATAACCTATTTCTCGGTGCGAGTTTCTGATAAGCCGGCTGATAAAAAGCATAACTATGGTCATGGAAAAGTTGAGAATTTCTCCGCTTTGATGGAAACCATTTTATTGCTGATAACTTGCACGTGGATAATCTACGAAGCCATTAACCGACTAATTTCAAATGAAACAGACATTAAGATTTCGATTTGGAGTTACATTGTGGTGATTACTTCAATAATTATTGATGTTAATCGTTCGAGGATGTTGTACAGAGTTGCTAAAAAGCATAACAGTCAGGCACTTGAAGCTGATGCTTTACATTTTTCAACCGATATTTGGAGCTCAGCTGTGGTTCTATTCGGACTAATTTGTGTGAACTTTGGATTTTTTGCTGCTGATGCAGTTGCAGCTTTAGTTGTTGCAGCCATAGTTTTGTTAGTTTCGTATAAACTTGGCAAAAAAGCGGTTGATGTTTTGCTGGATCGGGCACCAGCTGAAACTATTATTATTGTAAAAGAAACATTAGCAACTTTTCCGGAAGTAAAGAATTATCACCGATTAAAAATAAGAACAGCCGGAGCAGATACTTTTATAAAGGTAAATATACATTTAAACCCGAATTTAAGTCTTATGGAAGTTCATGAATTATGTGATAAAATTGAAAATACCGTTCATTCGCTCATTCCGCGAAGTGAACTCTATTTACACGCTGAGCCTTTTAATCCAAAACATACTGAAAAAGAAGAAGATGAAATTCTTTAAAGAACAATTTTAAAATTAACAGAATATTTTAAAACAAAATAATTATGGGATTAGACGATTTTTTCGATCAAGGTCACAAACGCCATCATTATGGCAACGACCACGATTATAGACAGCATGACGATCATAAGCAACCTTATGATCACCATGATGAGCATCAACCAGTTATTGGTTATACTGATAAAGACAGACCAACTTATGGTTATAATCAACACAATGACATACAAAAACAAATTCTGGAAAAACTTAAAAACAATCCGGGTTTAAAAAAAATGCTGATTGTAGGAGCTATTATCGTACTTGTGATTATATTACTTTTGGTTATTCTTTTATTTCCTGTCATTCTCAAACTTTTGGGTTTTGTGACTGAAAATGGAGTTCAGGGTGTTTTGGATACTATCTGGAAAGGTACGAAATGATGTAAGGATGAATATTTGTATGAATATTAAAAAGGTTTCCAAAAAAAATGGAACCTTTTTTTTGGGAAAATCATTTTTGAAAAGAACTTTTTAAATGTCGAATCTGTTTATAAATTAAACAAACACCAAAAGAAAGATGAAAATAGTTATATTTGGAGCTACCGGTAAGACCGGCACTCTTTTATTGGAACAAACATTGGCAAAAGGTCATCAGGTTACAGCTTATGTGAGAAATTCCCAATCAATTAAAAATGAAAATAAAAACTTGAGAATTGTTGTAGGAAATTTAAGTGAAACATTAAAAATCAAAGATGCATTAGCAGGAGCTGAGGCCTGTTTTTCTACACTTGGTGGCAATTCACTAACAAAACGTTCACCCGAACTTGTGTCAGGAATTGATAATATAGTTCGTATTGCCGAACAGGAAGTTGTTCCACGTTTTATTTATTTATCGAGCTTTGGCGCAGGCGACAGCAAAAAACTGATGCCTGCAATTTTGAAGTTTTTTATGGTAGATTTATTTTTACGTGTACCACTTGCCGACCACAATATTAACGAACAACGCATCATGAACAGCAAACTGCAGTGGACTTTGGTGCGTCCGGGTGGTTTGACCCAAGGACCTTTGACAGGAAATGTAAGTCATGGAACTGAAGCTTTCAAACAAGGTAAAACCAGTATTTCAAGAGCTGATGTAGCAGCATTTATGCTTGCTCAGTTGCAAGATTCCACATATAATAAAAAAGCTGTCTGGCTGTTCGAAAAATAATTATTCTTCAAGCCAGCGTTTGGTCAGGTCACTGAAACTATCAATACGGCGATCGCGGAAAAATGGCCACATACGACGAACAGTTTCAGAACGTTCCATTTCGATGTCAAAAACGATATTTTCTTCTTTATAATCTGAAGCTTGAACCAGAATTTCAGCTTGCGGTCCTGCCACAAAACTGTTTCCCCAAAACTGAATACCGTTTGTTACACCTGAAGGATCAGCTTCGTAACCGGTTCTATTGCAGGTAATAACGTGAAGTCCATTGGCCACAGCATGTCCACGCTGGACAGTCATCCACGCTTCTTTTTGCCGTTGTTTTTCTTCGTCCGTATCCGTACTTTCCCAACCAATCGCAGTAGGATAAATCAACAATTCCGCTCCTGCCATAGCCATCAAACGGGCAGCTTCGGGATACCACTGATCCCAGCAAACAAGCACACCCAATTTTCCAACCGAAGTCTGAATAGGTTCAAAACCCAAATCACCGGGCGTAAAATAGAATTTTTCGTAATAAGCCGGATCGTCAGGAATGTGCATTTTACGGTATTTTCCGGCAATGCTTCCGTCTTTTTCAATCACTACAGCTGTGTTGTGATACAAACCGGCAGCTCTTTTTTCGAATAACGAAAGTACAATGACGACTTCTAATTCTTTTGCCAACTTGCCAAATGCTTCAGTTGATGGTCCGGGAATAGTTTCAGCTTGTTCAAAAACCGACGGATCTTCGGTCTGACAAAAATACAACCCATTATGAAGTTCCTGTAAAACAATCAGTTCAGCTCCTTTTGCTGCACACGAGCGAATATTTTGTTCCAGCTTCGCCACATTTTCTGCACGGCTGGCAGAATTGGATTGTTGGATTAATGCTATTTTCATAAAAATCACACAGTTATTGCGTTAAACCCATCAAACATGATATGACGTTCTCTTATATTCTCAATGTATATTTCAGAATCAGAACTAAGCCAACTAAGTTTCTGCTTAAGTTTGCGCAAACGCATTCCCATTTCTACTTTCTTTTGTCTGGTATTATTTTCCTCAATCCATGCAATGACCATTAAGCACTTATTTGCATTTGAAATAATTTTTTCAGACTTAGTCCAGAAAGGACTTGCATTGGTTCTATTAAATCCAGCTATCACTGAAACAGTATCTCTTACTTTTAGAGCAATTTCAGTAGAAAGTTCCTCCATACTACCTTGAAGCCTATCTTGTACTTCTGCATTATTACCAAAGCCCCGAAATGATTTTATCTCAAAAAACACGATTGTATATTGGTTGTATATTCCTATAAAATCAACTGCTTTAGTGCCTGACAAATGAACATATTTCCTAAAATCACCATCAATTGCATCATACTGAATTACATTCCAATTCTGTTCATCGAACTGAAATCTAATCTTACTCTCAACAAATTCTCTCATATCAGTATTTAATTTTAGATTCAAACAATCGTCTTGAGTATTCTTGTTCTAAATCAAAATATGCTGCATATTCGTCCAAGATAGGGTTAATCTCTAATTTAGTGAGATCATCTGCACTTTCTGTACTCATCAAATCTTCATTTTTCTTCAAACTAAAAAACTTCATTTCAGGTGCTTTTTCGATTTGGCTATACTCCGCTTGTATAGAGAGAAGATGGGTCAACAAATAATCATGCGAAGCAATAAAAACTTGAATTCCTTTATTTGCTAACAGCACAATGAAATCGGCAACAACTTTTATTAATGCAGGATTCAAATTTGCTTCCGGTTCATCCCAAAATAAAATTGTATTTTTATTTAATTCGCCATTTGTTATCAAATACATTATTGAAGCTAATTTCCGAATACCTTCTGCAACAAGATGAGCTTCAAGCTTTCCATGCTTATCTCGAATATAAAAGCGTCCGTTTTCTTTCAAAACCTTTATTTCGAGTTTTTCTTCAAGATGTTCAATCAAATCCTTTATATTGTCATATCTAGGACCTTTCAAGGTATTTGCGTTTAAAGATTTTACCAACATTACATAGGTTTCATCGAAAGATAATTCACGCTTTTCATAGGTTGACAAAAAACCTTCAAACAAAGAGAACATTTCTCTTGGAGGTATGTAAAGTGAACTCATTAATGGAACACCTCCGTTATTGTCAATCTTTACACTAGTTTTAGAATTGGTTGCAAATGAATATGATATGTTCTTGTTTTTTACTTTTATACTTATGGTTGCATTTGAACGTCCTTGTTGCCTTTTGACAAGTCGTCCTAGTTGCTCCGGCTTAAAATAGCCTATCAATTTTTCTGCAATCAAAGCCTCAAACCTGTCTTTAGCTTGAGTATGTGATTTTGAGAAACTATTATTTGCATCGATTGTTGCAGCAAGACATTTCAAAATATGAGTTTTGCCAGTTCCATTTTTTCCAATAAATACATTTATTCCTTTGGAAAAAACAAAATCTGATTCGCCAAAGTTGGTAAAGCCATTGAGATTAAGTTGCTGTATCATAATTATTTTTTTTGCAAAAATAAGATTTTACGTTGATTATATGAAGTATTACTGTCAATTGTTCAATAAAATTAATTTTGGATATTGCATTGTCACACAATGAAGCGAGCCATGTTGCTTGATTAATGCAGTGCAGTTTATGCCGATAATTTCTCTGTCGGGGAAAGCTCTTTGCAGTTGAATTTTCGCAATTTCGTCCTTCGGCGAATTGTAAGCAGGCATTAAAACCGCACCATTTATGATTAAAAAATTTGCATAAGTTGCCGGAAGTCGTTCGCCTTCAAAGTACACTTCGTCCGCCATTGGAAGTGGAATAAGCCTGTAATACCTTCCCTCGGGAGTCTTAAACATCCGAAGTTCCTTTTTCATTTTTTTTAATTCCAGAAAATGCTCATCCGCTTCATCCTCGCATCTAACATAAGCAATAGTACTTCTGTCGCAAAGCCGGGCCAATGTATCCACATGACTATCGGTGTCATCGCCGGCCAGATAGCCATGCTCCAACCACAAAACCTGCTTCAGGTCAAAGTATTCTTTCAGCTTTGCTTCAACATCATCTTCCGATAAGTTATTCCGGTTGTCGGAAAGCAAACATTCAGCGGTGGTCAGTATAGTTCCTTCGCCATCCGATTCTATGCTTCCACCTTCCAGAATAAAATCGAAACAGTTTCGATGTCCTGCATCACCAAAGATTCCGGCCATATATAGTTTTCGGGTAATCAGATTGTCGTGGTTTGCAGCAAATTTCATTCCCCAACCATTGAAAGTGAAATCGTAAACTACCGGTTTATCATCTTCGAAAACCGTTATTCCTCCATGATCGCGCGCCCAGGTATCGTTTGTTGGCATCTCGGCAAAAGTGATTTTATCAAGCTCATCTTCAGTGAAAAAACATTCTACTTCCTCTGCATCAACACATACAATCAGCAATTTTTCATAATTGAGAATGGCTTTGGCTATGTTTACAAAACATTCATTTACCTCATCAAGCATATCAGCCCAATCAGTCCCGGAATGTGGCCAGGTTAGTTGAACGAATTCCTGTTCAGCCCATTCGGCAGGTAAGTTCTTCATAAGCCCCTAAATCCCCTAAAGGGGACTTTTTTTGTTGGTAATTTTAATTATTTTCTGCAAATGTACAAAAAAATTACTTCAACGCTCAACTCTCAAAGCTTTTGAGTATTTTTGCACACTCAAAAAACAAAAATTTTAATTCCCCTTTAGGGGTTAGGGGCAGATATGAAGGATATAGTAATACTTTATTCGGGTGGAATGGATAGTTCGGTGGCTCTTTATCAACATGCCGACCGAATCCGCCGGGCGTTAACTTTTAATTACGGGTCGAAACACAATTTGCGTGAGATAGAATATGCTAACAAAAATTGTGAAGCGCTTGGAATTGAACATCATGTGATTGACCTTGATATGAATAAAATGGGCTTTGTATCCGACTTACTGCAATCCGGTGGCGAAATTCCAAACGGTCATTACGAAGATCAGAATATGATTAAAACGGTTGTTCCGTTTCGTAACGGGATTATGTTGAGCATAGCTGCCGGAATTGCCGAAAGCATTGGTTGTGATAAACTTATGATTTCAAATCATGCGGGCGATCACGCTATTTATCCCGATTGTCGCGAGGAATTTATCCAAACAATGAGTCATGCAATCAGTCTGGGAACGTACAATCATTGTGAAATTATGGCCCCTTATACCAATCTTTCAAAACGCGAAATTGCATTGATTGGTAAGGAAATCGGAGTGCCATTCGAAGACACCTATTCATGCTACAACGGTCATGAAGTTCACTGTGGAACCTGTGGAACCTGCACCGAGCGTAAAGAAGGACTTGCCGGATTTGATCCGACGGTGTATCTGAAGTAAGGGTTTGTATGCGTTTATAAATCAATCCTTATCATTTAACATTAGTCATCGTCTTCAAAATCCAATAAAAGATTTTGTTCCTTCATCAGATAATGTTCTGTACTCATAATAAATGAATAAAATTCTTCTGGTTTCAATTTCTTCTCAACTACTATTTCGCCATCTTGTGTTTGGTAGTAGGTGTTTGGATTTATCAATATTAAATCTAACACATCTGTTTCAATAGTATTTGCACTTTTCTTTTTGGTCTGAATGCATTTCATAATCAAGTCATATTCTGCTACAATGATATGATCTTCCCACCATGCAATCATTAATTCAATATTTTCATTGATATATATTTTTTTGACTAAATCAAATTGAAGCCCATATTGGCGCATTAAAGCATAAATGTCGGATAATTCACCTTCACCTTCGTATGCAACTAAGTCGTAATAAGTATTGGTTGTATTCAAATCAAGAGCATCAAAAACAATCTTATCGATTTTATCATAACCTATAATTTCTAACAAATTAATATCTGCGTCATCAAGATAAAGCAAATAACGCCCATCCTGGCACTTTCCCATGTATGCCTCAAATGTTAAGTCAACCATACATATTTGGATAAAGATATAATTTCAAATTGCTTTAAAAGATACTCGGCATACATACCCAGTTTAATGCCGTGTTCATCTTTCATATGAAATCCAGATTCAAGTCTGTCATTTCGTTTTGAACTACGTACCAAACCTACAATCTCCAGAACATAAAACAGATCATCCGATTCATCTGCTAAATCGTTAATGAAAGCTGTCGACAAGCTAAAATCGCAACCTCCATTTGACAAGCATATTGATTTTTCAACTGAACTCATACTTTGCCAATCTGCCCAATATTGTTTATAGAATTTTACGATTCTTCGATAAACTTCCTGATAAGAAAAAGTGAAATTATCCACTTTTTCTTGTTCTATTGTTGATGATAGTGCCATAATTTAAAATCCGAATTTTTTTCCTGCAATTGATCCTCTTCTTTCTTTGACAAACTTGTCAAATTTTTCATAAGTTCTGTTTACAATTTCATTAAGATTTTGTTTTAGGATAGTTTGACTGTCGTCATCATTTTTCGGATTTAGAAAATCTTTCATAAGAGTTTCTCTGATATTATTATCCTTATCAGTGTGTTGAATTATTTCATCACCATGCACCTTTATTCTGTTGATAACCAACAACGATTCATCATCCGAATTATCTTCCCATATACAGGCTAACTCACTGCCGTTAGCTTCGGAATATTTTACAGTCAACTTACTGTTCTTTAGTTGATCTGAGAGTTTATTGAAGTGTTTCATATTCAAATTTTCATCAATAATCACCATTAAAATTTGATGGATGATTTGATGTGATTATTTTTTTTGTACAAAGATCAATAAACGTAATATCATCGGTGTATTTAGTTAGATTTGGACTGTTTGGGATATTTATGTCTATAACTGAACCTCCATTTAATGTCATTGCATTCTTTATATTTGTTATTGTCTGGCTTAATGGACTACATTCTGAAATGGTATATCCTTTCAAAGAATAAAACAGAAAAGATTCTATTTCTCTAATTTTCAAAGGAATCTGTGCTATGTTATTGCAATACAAAAATGAAAAGTTACCCATATTTACAACTAATTGTTCTAATGGGTCAGGTAAAGCTTTTCCATTTGGTAAGAGTTGAATATCAATAGGATAATCTTTGCCTTTAGGGATGGGGTTAATTCCAGGATAAATTTGTTTTAATACAGAATCGTTATTAAAATAGGTAGCGGCCGAAAAAGGGACTGTTGGATTTTTACCAATTTCTTTTGAAAAAATATTTGTAGCTATAACATTGCTAATACAACCACTTTCAAGGCGTGTATACTTTTTTGCATGGCCAGATCTAACATTTATGTGTTTTACTAATCTGTCAAATATACTTGATTTACTCATTCCCACATAATAAGGAATAAAAACTTGTTCATACTGTGTACTTAAAGAATTATTAGGAATATGAGTTAAGGGATTTGAAAAGTCTTCAAATAATATCCAATTTGAAATTCTTTTTGCAGTAAAACCGCCAATATATACACCTGAAGATTTAATTCCAGTTAAGCTGTTAATTAGACTCTTGTGATAGGGGCCTGTAAAATTCAGTGTTGCCATAATTTTAAATTTTAAAAGTTAGTATTTTGTTAGTTGTATTTCTTATTCATTCGTTCAATCTTGCTTTTAATATCGTTTCTAAGTGAATCAGGTTGTAAAACCTCTACGCCATCGCCATACGATAGCAATTCCATTATAAACTCATTGGATGGTTTCAGGAAGTAGGTAAAAATGGATTCATTGCCCAATTCGGTTTCTTCCTGAGATTCATGCAAGGGTAATTCTCTGAGATAATAGCGTTGGTATCCTGCTTTTATTTTAATGGTTGATGGCTTTTGTTTTTCATCAAATAGGGTAACGCCGTATGTGAAACTAAAATACTTCTCAGGATCGAAGTTAGGTTTCAATTTGAAAGGTTCATCCGTAAGTTCACATGCATCCATTCTACCCAGAGAATAAAGCTTAATATCATCCGATTCGCCCAACACATACCATCGTTGTTTAAACACCTTTAATACCAATGGAATTATTGTTTTTTCATACGGGTCTTTCACAAATTGATGATAGGTTATTTTCACCTTTAAGTTGTTACGCATTGCTTCAACAAAGATGGGTAGTAAATTCTGACCCGCAGGTGAAATATCAAGTAAAATACGATGATTAAGGGATAAATTTTGTGTGATAATATCACTCAACGTGAATGATTGCTTCAACCAATCATAGAAATGATTGGATTCAATCTTGGTGATGTCCTTTTCGTCTACAAAATACATTTTTCTACGGCAGTGAATCTTAATACCAAAACTTTTCTCAATCTCTTTACGATGTCTGAATAAAGTTCGTTCTGCTATTTTCCCACCGTATATCCCTTGAATTTTGCTTGAATTTTGAATGGTATTAAAATCACATCCCTCGTTTTTTATAATAAACTCAAGCAAACCTATGTACTTGAGAAAAAGTTTTTTTTCGTCGTTTTCCATGCTGAAAAAATTATATTTTGCAAATATATGAATTATTCTGCCATGGAATGGTGGTGAATTAAGAATATCCAATCTTTTTTCCATTGTGTTGATTTTCAAATTTTTCGGATTCACAGAATTGCAGCAATAGTGAAGAATCATGACCGTTTCCAGTAGTAACTTCGTGCATTACTACCTTACGAAAGATATTATCGATTTCGCCTCCTGAAAAGATAAACCGCTCAACAATCTGATTAAGTACTTCATCGCTTATCCACGACATCTTATTCAGCCAAATTTGTTTACGGACTTCTGTTGTTGGTTTTTCAAATTTCACCTTAAACAGGAATCGTCTTTCAAAAGCAGCATCTAAATTCTTTTCAAGATTGGTGGTTGCAATTATGATCCCTTGGTTTTTTTCAAACTCTTCCAGTAAAATATTCTGAATTGTATTTTCAGTTTGATGAGTTGACGAGTTCTTATTCTCAGTTCTTTTTGATAACACACCATCCGCTTCATTGAAAAGTAAAATGGGCTTAATCTCACAGCGTTGGCAAGCCTGATAGTAATCAGTAAAGATTTCTTTTATCTTTTTCTCAGACTGACCAAACCACATTGATTTTGTATTGGATAAATCAACTGTAATAATGTCACGACCCGTTTCTTTGGCAAGTTGATAGGCAGACTCGCTTTTCCCTGTTCCTGGTCCACCATAAAACACAGCAGCTACTCCATTTGGTAGGTTGTTACATTTAAGTCTGGTTTGCAGTTCGATGAATTTTTCCTGATTTAAGCTATTCGAGATAAAGTCAAGTTGTAGTTTTGTTGATTCTTCAAAAAACAATTCCTTGCTTTGGATATCCTTTGATTTGATAACATTCTGAATGGATTGTTTCTTTTGAAACAATTTCAAGTCTTCACCAAATAATATCTGTTGGCTTTTTCCAGTCAATTCAATTTTTGTATCGTTATGAAATGAACCATCTGTAATACTGATAAGTTTCACCATAAATAGAGGGTTTTCTTCATCAAGTATTTCCCTTGATCTTGCCATTCGTTCTCTGACATTACCATAAATATCCTTTAATGTGATGTTCAATGCTGTAAAACCACCAGTAACAAAATCATCACCCATCTCGTAAATCAATGTCCTATCTTCGATATCTAACCGAAAATTGATTAGTTCGTTGATAAATTCCAGATGAGTGTTTTCTTGTTCCAAATCTTTTATCATCTCAAATAAGTCTGCTGTATCTATATCATTGTGGTCACGCTCGTTAATTAGATCAGATACTTGTTGATTGAATTCATAAACGTCCATTTGTTTCTTTTGAATAATGGATATTGGTTTATTCTCCATTATAGCTTCAACTATTGTTTCATCAACTTTGAACGCTTTTTTACCACTAAAAAATGTTGAGAATCTCGCACCAGTTCTGCTTGTACTTATTAAGTATTTTTTTTCAATCATCCTTTCAAAATGAGGTTTGTATTGAATGGCATCGATTGAGTTGATATTCAAAAAACGAGTAAAATCTCGGAGTTCCATCGCATCATCCTGCATCTGAACTATGAAAGTAGATACAAACAAATAGCATTCAATTTCAGACAGACTAAAATGGTCACATACCACTTTCATATAAACATTGATACCTTTTAGGTTCGATTTGAGAAGCTTTGAGGATTTAATCTTTGAACCAATTTTGGTTATGGCAGTAAGCACATTAATTTCATTTGTTCTCATTCAGTATTTATTTAGCAGTTAGACGAATATCAAAATCGTAGTTGTTATCAAAATACACCCGGTTCTTATCAGTGATTGCCAGAATATCCTTTTCCTTATCGTTGAGTATCCATGTAAACGCTTCAACAGGTTTATGGTCTTGTTTACGTTTGTTTGACATGATTTCATCCAACTCTTCTTTAAGTATTTGTTTGGCTTTAATCCTATCTATTAAATCCTGAACTTCCTTATCTGGAGCGTTAGGAATATAATATGACCTTACATGTCTGTTGTCAATAATGTGAACAGGATAAAAGTTGATACCAAATCTATCAAGTAGTTGATACGCTTTAAGCCTATCAGCTAGGTTTGCATAGTTTATATTCAGGTAGAACACCTTATTTTCGGGATCTTGTAGAAAATCGCCACCATATTTTAGTTTGTCTGCTGGTGGCATTCCATTTTGAAATTCCTCAAATGGGTAAACTCCAATATCTAGGCAATCAATTAAGTCTTCATCATCAATGTCGACACCTGCATTTTCAAAATACTCAGTTGCAAGTTCAATAAAGTTATGAAACGAATTATACATTTCATTGAATGCTTGTTGGTATTCTTTGTTTTCAGACATTGGGATAATTTCTTTGCTGTAGTCTTTCATATTGCTGATTTTTTTATTGTGCGGTAAAAATATACCAAAAAACTGCCATTATCTGGCAGTAAAATTTAATCTTACATATTTAACTACAATTAACTTCCAAATGTGCCTAAGTCTTATAGAATCTCTAAAATTTCGAATTTTCAGATTTCCACAAAAAAACGTACTTTTGTAGGGTGTTTTTTCAAATCATAAACTCTCACCTGAAAAATCAGAATGGGAAAAGTATTGAATATCTTTGCAGAAGGCGTTGGAGCCGTTTTAGTTCACAAAGTGGCTTAGAATCCGGATGTATTTACTGAAATCATGTTGACCAGTCGTACCAAATGAATAACAAAATAACTCATATCAAAAACAATCAAAAATAAATTATCTTTGTATTCAACAAATATATTAACACATAACATATAAGCAATCATTAGTATTAAACGGAGAATCTGCAGGAGATATTAAGTTTATTGCTGAAATTGCAAAGAAAATGGGCTTGAAAGCAAAGATACTTTCTGAAGAAGAAAAGGAAGATATCGGTATGTTGAATGCCATAAAAAAAGGAAGAACCAAACAATATGTGAATCCTGAAAGTTTTATTCATAATCTTCGAAAATGAAACTCTTGATTGATTCTTTTTTAATAATAAATGCCTAAAATAAATAGAATAAATATATGGGAAAAGTATTGATTATCGGCGCCGGAGGCGTGGGAACAGTTGTACTAAACAAAGTAGCTCAAAATACCGACGTATTTACTGAAATCATGTTGGCCAGTCGCACCAAATCAAAATGCGATGTTATTGCTGCTGATGTAAAAAAACGTTTTGGCGTGGAAATAAAAACGGCTCAGATTGATGCTGATAATGTGCCTGAACTGGTGGCATTACTTAAGGATTATAAACCGGAACTTCTTATAAATGTGGCACTTCCGTATCAGGATTTGACCATTATGGATGCCTGTTTGGAAGCGGGTGTAAACTATCTGGATACAGCCAATTACGAACCCAAAGATGAAGCTCATTTTGAATACAGCTGGCAATGGGCTTACAAAGAACGTTTTGAGAAAGCAGGATTGACAGCAATTTTAGGATGCGGTTTCGATCCGGGCGTAACGAGCATTTATACGGCTTATGCAGCCAAGCATCATTTCGACGAAATTCATTACCTTGATATTGTGGATTGCAATGCTGGCGACCACGGAAAAGCATTTGCCACTAATTTCAACCCTGAAATCAATATCCGTGAAGTTTCTCAACGTGGAAAATACTGGGAAAACGGCGCATGGGTTGAAACTGAACCACACCAAATCCATAAAGCTTTGAATTACCCTGAAATAGGCCCAAAAGAATCCTATGTTATTTACCATGAGGAACTTGAATCGTTGGTAAAAAACTATCCAACTATCAAACGAGCCCGTTTTTGGATGACATTTGGCCAGGAATACCTGACTCATTTACGTGTGATTCAAAATATCGGTATGGCTCGTATTGATGAAGTGGAATACAACGGTGTGAAAATCGTTCCAATCCAGTTTTTGAAAGCTGTTTTGCCTAATCCGGGCGACTTGGGTGAGAACTACACTGGTTGGACTTCCATTGGTTGTCGAATTAAAGGTATCAAAGATGGTCAGGAAAAAACATATTATGTTTATAATAATTGTAGCCACGAAGCCGCTTACAAAGAAACCGGAACTCAGGGCGTAAGCTATACTACCGGTGTTCCTGCCATGATTGGTGCCATGATGTTTATGAAAGGTATCTGGAAAAAAGCCGGTGTGTACAATGTGGAAGAATTCAATCCCGATCCATTCATGGAACAACTGAACATTCATGGTTTGCCATGGGTTGAATTACATAATATTGATTTGGAATTGTAAAACCAGACAAAAGATTTTAGACAAAAGAACAAAGATATTTTGATGTAGTGGGGGCACGACTTTTAGTCGTACTCCCACTTTCTTTTAAATTCATTATCTTTGCATTGAAAAATTATGAATTATGCACTGTGAATTATGAATTATAATATTATCCCTTCTCCCTGCTACGTTCTCGACGAACAGGCATTCCGCAAAAATCTGGAACTAATTAAATCGGTTAAAGATCGGGCCGGCGTTGAAATCATTCTGGCTTTCAAAGCTTTTGCTATGTGGAGTGCTTTCCCGATAGTGCGCGAATATATTCCGTATTCCACTGCCAGCTCGTTAGCCGAAGCACGACTTGCTTACGAGGAAATGGGCAGCAAAGCACATACCTACGGACCGGCTTATACCGACCGAGAATTCCCTGAAATCATGCGCTGTAGCAGTCATATCACGTTTAATTCATTGAAGCAGTTTGAGCGTTTCTACCCACAAACCCAGTTTGAAAACATATCCTGCGGATTGCGTATAAATCCCGAATTTTCGGATGTAGAAACAGACTTGTACAATCCCTGTGCTCCGGGTTCACGTTTAGGAATTGTGGCTGATTTACTCGCTGATAAATTGCCTGATGGTGTAGAAGGGCTTCATTTTCACACACTTTGCGAATCAACATCGTTTGATTTGGAAAGAACATTGGCTGTAGTTGAAGAAAAATTTGGCAAGTATTTCAGTCAGATTAAATGGCTCAATATGGGTGGCGGTCACCTGATGACCCGCGAAGGTTATGACGTTGAGCATTTGATTTCGTTGCTTAAAAACTTTCAGGCAAAATATCCGCATCTGCAACTGATTCTCGAACCCGGAAGTGCGTTTGCCTGGCGAACCGGTGTGTTGGTTTCAAGTGTAGTTGATATTGTGGAGAACAAAGGAATTAAAACCGCCATGCTCGATGTTTCATTCTCTTGCCATATGCCTGATTGCTTAGAGATGCCTTACAAACCAGCTATCGTTGGAGCAACCGATGCAGTTACAGGCAAACCAACCTATCGTATGGGAGGAAACAGCTGTCTTTCAGGTGACTTTTATGGTGATTGGTCTTTTGACAGTGAATTAAAAATTGGCGACCGGATTGTTTTCGAAGACATGATTCATTATACCATGGTGAAAACTACTATGTTTAATGGAGTTTCGCACCCATCAATTGGTATTTGGACTAAAGAAAATGAGTTTAAACTGATTCGTGAGTTTGGTTACAATGATTATAAAAACCGTATGTCATGAAGTTGGAATTAAGAATCGATTGGAGTGAGTTGGATGTGCTTGGGCATGTGAATAACCTGCAGATAATGAAATATATACAGGCGGCTCGGGTAAATCATTTGGAGCAAGTTGGAATTTCTCAGCAACATGCCGGGCAAAATGTTGGAGCTATTTTGGCTTCCATTCATACGCAGTTTTTAAAGCTGCTTTTCTATCCCGGAAATGTTGTGGTATTTTCGAGGGTTGAATATATCAAAACTTCAAGTTTCAAAATTCACTACGAAATTTACAACGACAAAAACGAACTGGCTGCCGAAGCTCAGGATATTCTTGTTTTTTACGATTTTGATAAAAAGCACAAGCTGGCAATCCCGGCAGATTTAAGAAAGAAATTTGAAGATATTGAAAAGAAGATATTCGATTTATAACAAAAAACCACCTGAAAAGGTGGTTTTTTGTTGAGAATTACTTAGTTGACCGGAGCAGAAGCCGGAGTAGGTGGAGTTGGTGGATTTTCAGGGTGATGATCTCCATGTTTTCCACGATGTTCTTTCATCTTTTCCATTTTCTCAGCCCTCATATCCTGAAGTTTTTTGAATTTTTCAGGCCCCATAATTTTCTGAAGTTCATCATCATTAGCTTTTCTTTCCGCTTCAAACTTTTCTTTCATTTCGGCTTTCATTTTTTCGCCTTTCTCCATTTGTTCTTTACGTTTAGCATCCTGTTTTTCAAACAAAGCCTGAACCTTGGCTTTTTCTGCATCGCTCAGTCCAAGTTCTTTAGCCATTTTTTCGGCTCTTTCCTTTGCCGTCATCATTGGATGGTCACCCTGACGGAATTCTTTGCGTGATCCTCTTTCGGGACGTGGTGGTTGTTGTGGATCCTGTGCGGATACTGCCACACTAAGTGCGAAACTAAGCACTAATACTAACATTCCATACTTTTTCATAAGTCAATCATTTTTGTTGTTAATGAATCTTGTTTGTGTAATCTGTTTCTATTGACTATGAAATTGAAATAAGGTTTAATCGACCATCTAACGTTTTATTTATTTAATGGTTTTGTTAGGGATTCTATTTCTTTAGTAAAACTTCCTGAATAGCTTTTTTGAATGAATCTTTCGGCATAGCACCCTGAGCCATCTGTGGTTTACCTTCCATTGGACAAAACAATAAACTAGGAATACTCTTTATGCCGAATGCACCTGCAAGTTCCTGCTCTTCTTCGGTATTTACTTTGTAAATATAAATCTGACCGTCATATTCTTTTGCAAGTTCCTCAAGGATTGGTGCAATCATTTTGCATGGTCCGCACCAATTAGCGTAAAAATCGATGATACAAGGCTTGCCACCCAGGTATTTCCAATCTGTCGGATTCTTTTCATAATTCATTACTTTAGCCAGAAATTCGGCTTTGGTTAAGTGAATAGTTCCCATTTTCTTTATTTCGTTTGTTTGATTATTTGTTGAATTTGTATTTCCAGCAAAGGATGTGAATGTTACCGCAATCAATAAGCTTGCTATGATAGCTCTTCTCATAATATTTGTATTTAATGGTTCGTAACTGATTTATAAAGCGCAACCCCAAATTGATGGCTCATCTGTTTCAATTTCCTGATCTTTTATTATTTCATTGTAACCAAGTGATTCAAGCATACTAGAAATTTCTTCACGACTCACTTCATCTGTATGATTGACAAGAACTTCTCCATTAATACGGTCAATCTCAGCTCCAAAAACTCCGCGAAGAGTACCGAGGCTTATAAGTGTAACATTTGTGCATGACATGCAATCTGTTTCTGAAATTTTAAAGCTGCTGTACATTTTCTTTTTTAATTTTTCGGTTCGTATTTTTCTGTTTTTACAATTTGTTTCGTGTCTTTGTCTGTTGAAACATTACAACTTCCACCCGGACAACTTAGATTAAAAATTGCTTGAATTGATAACACTGTACCAATCATTAAAAACAGATTTTCATTGTTGTAATGATATGATATTAAAATACTTAAACCTAATACAAGTTTTAATATCCGGATATAATTCCAGTCTTTTAGATAAGCCTTAATTTGTTTCATGTTCTTTCTTTTTAAACATATCAAAAACAAAATATCCCATTAAAGCACCATAAAAAGTACTTATATATGGACTTGATGTAATCGGACAAGTGCCACTGGCGCATCCTACAAAATGATAATATGCAAATCCACCAATTCCACCTACACCAATTCCGGCGATTTTCAGAATGTGTTTTTTTAAGAAGTCTTTCATTTTTTTTGGTTTTAGTATTAAACACACTGACAAGTCCGAATACAATCAATTATCTGGACTATCTGTTTGTTTTTCAATGAATAGTAGCAATTTTTACCATCGCGCCGACAGTTCAAAATTCCCTTGGCACGCATATCGGTAAGGTGATGCGAAAGCAGCGATTGCTCACATTTAAGCTGCTCTACCAACTGACTCACATTCATTTCTTCAGTTTCGGCAAGCAGCGAAATAACACACAAACGCGTGCCCTGTGAGATAGCTTTTAACGAATAAGCCGCCTGCTCCATTTGTTCCGGATTAAGAATCTGATTCATTGTTTTCAAATTTTCTGCAAATATATGAACATACATTCATGTATAAAGAATATTTTCATAAATATTAAGGAAAAACTTTCTCAAAAAGAAATGATAAATAAAATAGAATAGTTTCGGGGCATTTTTGACTGAAAATTTTGAAGAAAAAAGTATCTTTGTAGGCTAAATATCAAAAGATGAGTGGTTCGAAGACAACGATTTGTACTGATTTAATTGCAGAACTTGACGAAGCCATTGGAAAGCAGCCTGCCGAAAGCATTTATTTGCTGGTTGACACCAATACCGAAAAGCTTTGTCTGCCAGCGGTTTTGAAGTCGGAGAAGTTGAAAACATGTCATGTAATAACGATTCCTTGTGGCGATGAGAATAAAAATGTGGAATCGGCTGTAAAAATATGGCAGTACCTTAGCGAAAATGGCGCAACCCGTAAATCGCTGATGATTAATGTGGGAGGTGGAATGATTAGCGATATTGGCGGATTTACGGCTTCAACGTTTAAACGCGGAATGCGTTATATCAATGTTTCTACTACGCTGCTTGGGGCAGTGGATGCTGCTACAGGTGGAAAAACGGGAATAAATTTCGGTGGACTGAAAAATGAAATAGGAGTTTTTGCGCCTGCCGAAACGGTGCTGATTGATATTGAACTTTTCAAAACATTGGATGATGAAAATCTACGTTCGGGTTATGCAGAAATGGTGAAACATGCGCTAATTGATACCCGCGAGGAATGGAATGAAGTATTGAAATTTGATTTGGAAAAAATTGATTTTGAGAAACTTAGAGTACTTTTGCAACGCAGTTTCAATATAAAAGAACGTATTGTTGAGCAGGATCCATTCGAAGCTAATATCCGAAAAGCATTGAATCTCGGACATACTTTTGGGCATGCTTTTGAAAGTTATTCGTATAGAGTAAAACGTCCTGTCTTACATGGATATGCTGTAATGTGGGGATTGCTTTGCGAATTGTATTTGTCGTTTGTGAAATTTGGATTTCCAAAAGAGGATTTATTGAGGTTAAAATATCTCATTAAAGAATTTTACGGAGACTTTGAGTTCAGTTGCAACGATTATGATCAGCTTTTTGAACTGATGACACACGATAAAAAGAACGATACAAAAGAAATTAATTTTACGCTTTTAGGGAATATCGGAGACATTCAGATAAATCAAACTGCCACAAAAGAGGAAATTTTTGAATGTCTTGACTTCTTTAGAGAAGGATAAGTTAATTTGCAATTTTAAATTTACAATTTTATAATTGAAATTTATATGGGAAAAACTTTAATAATTGGGGCGAGTAATAACCCTGAGCGCTATGCCTACAAAGCAGCTGAGCGATTGTTGGGACATGGTTTTGAAATTGAATTGATTGGAAAGCGACCCGAAGTAATTTTTGGAAAAACAATTGATACCGAAAAGAAACCATTTGAAGATATTGACACAGTAACACTCTATATTTCAGATAAATTCCAACCGGAATACTATGAATATATCATTTCTCTGAATCCAAACCGGGTGATTTTTAATCCGGGTACTGAAAATCCTGAGTTTGAGGAATTGTTGATTCAGAATGATATTCATGTAGAAGAAGCCTGTACACTGGTTTTGCTTGGAACGGGGCAATATTAAATTTAAACCTTTTGGTGTGTGAAACACCCAAAAGTGTTTGCAAAATAAGCTAAAACTATCAAAGGTCTGACGACACTTTGAGGTATAAATTTGAAAAATGAAAATAGCATTAATAGGATATGGCAAAATGGGTAAAACCATTGAGCGGATTGCTTTGGAGCGCGGACATGAAATTGTGTCGGTTATTGATGTGGATAATTTGGATGATTTTGATTCTGAAGCATTTAAAAGTGCTGATGTGGCAATTGAATTCACAATTCCAAAAGTGGCTCTGAGCAATTATCGCAGAGCATTTGCTTCGGGTGTAGCTGTAGTTTCTGGTACTACAGGTTGGACTGAAGAACTTCCCCAACTCAAAAAACAAATTAAAGAAGGTTCCAACACTTTATTTTGGTCGTCAAATTTCAGTCTGGGAGTAAATATCTTTATGGCTGTAAATAAATATTTGGCTAGGATAATGAACGATTTTCCAAATTATAACGTGGAAATGACCGAGGTTCATCATACGCAAAAGCTTGATGCTCCAAGTGGTACAGCTATTACCTTGGTCGAAGGAATCTTGGAAAATCTGGATAGAAAAACTAATTGGACAAAAGAAACAGAATACAATCCATACGAATTGGCTATTAAATCCATACGTGAAGGGCAGGTTCCGGGAATTCACACTATTCGGTATGAATCGGAGGTAGACTCAATTGAAATTACGCACGATGCTAAAAGTCGTGAAGGTTTTGCCTTGGGAGCTGTGGTGGCTGCAGAATTTACTTATGGCAAAAAGGGTTTTCTGGGAATGCAGGATATGCTTAAATTCTAACAATGCATAATTTATAATTAATAATGGAAACTGAAAAACAATCATCGCATTTTGATAAACCGCTTAAACAATGGATAAAAGCCTGCGTTTGGTGTGTCGTTTATATATTGTTTATTGCCTGGATAGGTAATTATTGGTGGCTACTGGGCTTGCCGGTGGTTTTTGATGCCTTTGTAACCGATTATATTCCATGGACATGGTGGAAAAAATCTGAGAACAAAGCTGTTTTGGCAATCATGGGTTGGGTTGATGCCATTGTATTTGCACTGGTTGCAGTATATTTTATAAATACTTATCTCTTTCAGAATTATCAGATACCAACTTCATCGCTTGAAAAAAGTCTGTTGGTAGGTGATTTTCTGTTCGTAAGCAAGGCCAGTTACGGACCTCGTGTGCCTAATACGCCACTTTCATTTCCGTTAGTACAACATACTTTCCCGTTACTAAATTGTAAATCATTTATTGAACATCCACAATGGGATTATAAACGATTGAAAGGTTTTGATACTGTGAAACGAAATGATATTGTGGTGTTTAATTTCCCGACAGGTGATACCGTTTGTGTTAATAAACAAAATCCGGATTATTATACTTGGTGTTACATGGAGGGTTATCAGACATTGATATCTCAAAATCAAAATCAAAAACCGCAAACAGATCAATGTTATCAAATTGGTAGAGAACTGGTTCGCTCAAAATACAGTGATTACGGAGATATAGTTTACCGCCCTGTCGACCGTCAGGAAAATTACGTAAAACGTTGTGTAGCCATTGCCGGTGATTGGATGGAAGTAAAAGATAATCAGGTATATTTAAACGGAAAACCTCAGGAAAAAATACCGGGTGTTCAGTTTAATTACTTTGTGCAGGTTACTGGTTCAACATTGACAAATGAAATATTCGAAAAGCTTCATGTAAGTGAAGAGGACAGATTGTTGGTAGATGATAATTCTGCACGATATTTTGGTTATCAGAATATTACTGAACTTGCTCAAGCTTATCATTTTGATCCAAATCTTCAGATTTATCATTTTCCAATGAATGAAGAGTCGAAAATAAAAATGCTTGAAAGTCAGGGTGCTAAATTAGTATTGGAAGTATCTAATCGCAAAGATGTTTTCCCGTTGGGTGGTGAAAAAAACTGGACACGTGATAATTTTGGACCAATCTGGATTCCAAAAAGAGGTGATAAACTCGTACTTAATACTTATAATTTTCCAATTTATGAACGTATTATTCGTGTTTACGAACACAACACGCTCGAAGTAAAAGGCAATGAATTCATTATCAATGGAAAGGTTTCGAAAACTTATACTTTCAAAATGGATTATTACTGGATGATGGGCGATAACCGTCATAATTCAGCCGATTCACGTTATTGGGGATTTGTACCTGAAGATCATATCGTTGGTCGTCCGGTATTAGTTTGGCTGTCGCTGGATAAAGATAAAGGTTGGTTTGACGGAAAAATCCGCTGGAACAGGTTCTTTAAGAATGCAGAAAAATAAATCAGCAGTAAGCAGTAAGCAGCAAGCAGTAAACATCAAGTGGAAATCAGTCTGCTTAACTTCTGCATATTTAGCTCCGGTAGAATATTATGTGGCATTGGCGAATGCTGAAACAGTTTTTTTTGAAAAATTTGATTCTTATGAGAAGCAAACGTATCGAAACCGTTGTAATATTCTGACTGCTAACGGAACAATTGCCCTGACTATTCCGGTTGAAAAACCTACGGGCGAAAAAATACTGACGCGTGATATTCGGATTTCAGGTCATAACGATTGGCAGCTTCAACATTGGCGGTCGATAGAATCAGCATATAATTCGTCAGCTTTTTTTGAATATTATAAGGATGATTTTGTTCCATTTTATGAGAAAAAATGGGATTTCCTATGGGATTTTAATCTTGAACTTCAGGCTAAAGTGCTTGAATTGTTGGATTTACAGCTAATATTAAATTTTACAGAAGAATATCAAATCATTTTAAATGAGGATGTCATTGATTTACGCGAAAGTATACACCCAAAAAAAAATAATTCATTCGGCACATTAAAATCATATTATCAGGTTTTTGAGCAACGATTTGGATTTCAACCAAATTTAAGCATAATTGATTTATTGTTTAATATGGGAAATGAATCGATATTGATTTTAACTACATAATATTAATATATTAAATTTAAAATATATGGCACATTTACAGAATCAAGATACATCCTCTCTTACTCCCCCTTCAGGGGTTGGGGGGCTCATAGATTGGGCTAATTTGGGATTCGGGTATATGAAAACCGATTACAATGTTCGCTGCCGGTTTGCAAATGGTGCATGGGGTGATCTTGAAACACACGACAGTGAATACATGTCGATTCATATGGCTGCAACCAGTATTCATTACGGACAGGAAGTGTTTGAAGGACTAAAAGCTTTTCGCGGACAGGATGGAAAAATCCGTATTTTCCGTATGCGTGATAACGCATTGCGAATGCAGGATTCGTGTGCCGGAACGCTTATGGCCCAACTTCCAGTGGAGATATTCGAAGAAGCTGTTCTAAAAGCTGTAAAATTGAACGAGCGTTTTATTCCTCCCTATGAATCGGGTGCTTCGTTGTATATTCGCCCATTTTTATTTGGTGTGGGTGCTCAGGTTGGTGTAAAGCCGGCAGATGAGTATTTGTTTATCGTGTTTGTTACACCCGTTGGACCTTATTTTAAAGGTGGTTTTCAAACAACACCGTTTGTAATTATGCGGGAGTTCGACCGCTCTGCACCGCTCGGAATGGGAAAATATAAAGTAGGCGGAAATTATGCCGCCAGTCTGGTTGCCGGGCAAAAAGCACACGAAATGGGTTATTCTAATATTTTTTACCTCGATGCCAAAGAAAAGAAATACATTGACGAATGTGGTGCTGCCAATTTCTTTGGGATTAAAAATAATACTTACGTTACACCGCAGTCAAGTTCAATTCTGCCTTCCATTACAAACAAAAGTCTGATGGTGCTGGCTAAGGATTTAGGAATGACCGTTGAACAGCGTCATGTTCCGGTTGAAGAACTTGCTACTTTCGAAGAGGCCGGAGCTTGTGGTACTGCAGCTGTTATCAGCCCAATTGAACGCATTGACGATTATGATTTGAACATTAGCTACATGTTTGCCAAGGATGGAAAGCCCGGACCTGTATGCGATAAACTCTATCATAAACTCCGCGGTATTCAATACGGTGACGAACCAGATACACATGGTTGGGTGACGGTAGTTGAATAAGATTCCTAACCCCTTAAGGGAAATATTTTACATAAAACTAACTTTTAAGCCTCCTTTTGGGGTTAGAGGTCATGGGAATAATCTATAATTTAGGCATATATCTCTATAAAATAGCGGTCTTGATTGCTTCTTTCTTTAATAATAAAGCTAAGAAATTGCGAAAAGGACAGGCAGGTGCATTGAGTCTTTTGAAAAGAACAATTGATCCTAATGCCCGTTATATATGGTTTCATGCGGCTTCGTTGGGCGAATTCGAGCAGGGACGACCGGTGATGGAGCAACTGAAAAAGGATAATCCTGAAACTAAAATTCTGCTGACTTTCTTTTCACCTTCGGGTTATGAAATCCGAAAAAACTATGCAGGTGCAGATGTAATTTCGTATTTGCCCTTAGACACCAAAGCTTCAGCACGAAAGTTTCTGAAACTGGTAAATCCGTCGAAAGCCGTGTTTATCAAGTACGAGTTCTGGCCAAATTATATTCTTGAACTTCAAAAGACCAATGTGCCTGTTTACAGCATTTCGGCCATTTTTCGTCCTTCACAGATTTTCTTCAAAGGATATGGTGGTTGGTATCGCAATTTATTGAAATCATTTGCTCATATATTTGTTCAGGATAAAAATTCGCTGAAACTGCTTGCTGATAATGATTTTAGCAATGTTTCGGTGACAGGCGATACGCGCTTCGACCGGGTGACCGATTTGGCTCAGCAGGCTAAAACTATTCCGTTGATAGAGGCTTTTGTACAGGATTCCAAAAAGGTGATTGTTGCCGGAAGTACATGGCCAAAAGACGAAGAATTGCTGGTTCGCTACCTGAAACTGCATCCGGATATGAAACTAATCCTCGTTCCGCACGAAATTCATCAGGCGCATATTATGGGGATTTCAAAGTTGCTGGATGGTAATTTTGTGAGCTACACCGAACTGAACGGACAAAACGTACTGACTACTAACTGCATAGTGGTTGATACAATTGGCTTACTTTCATCAATTTATCGCTATGCAAATGTGGCCTATATCGGCGGTGGTTTTGGAGTGGGCATTCACAATACGCTCGAAGCAGCAGTTTGGAATGTTCCGGTGGTTTTCGGACCGAATTTCCAAAAATTCCGTGAAGCCCGCGAGTTGATTACCATTGGTGGAGCGTTTTCAATACTGAATTACGAATTGCTTGAAGCGCAATTTGATTTACTTTTGAAAGACAAAAAAGCAGGAAAAATTGCCGGTGTCTATGTGAAGAATAATACAGGGGCAACTGACTTGATTCTTCAGAAATTTAGTCAAGACTGATGTCACACTTTTTACATCAATTTTTTGTATCTTTGTTCAATAGAAATCATTAAATAGAAATGAAAAATGAAGTACAACGTATCATTTCAGGAGAGAGCGAAGTTAGGTATGGAGCAAATATCCAAGCAATCCTCAGTTACCTTACTGGAAGCGAGATTGCAAGCTCAATGGTTAAAGCAGATAAGCATTACAAAAAAGAAGAGACAAAGAAACTAAAACAGTATATTGACAACAATAGACTTTGGGTAGATATTAATCCGAACAACTATGTTTCAGAAGGAGCTGAACAGAAAGTATATCTGAACCAAGACAGGAATGTTTATAAACTGAATGATGCTATTTATTACCTTTCTTGGGTTGATTATTTCCATAATCTGCTATTAAATAATTATTTCTTTCCAGATACAGCCTATAAGTTATTAGGATTTTTTGAAGAAAATAATGCTGTTTACGCTGTTGTTGAACAACCTTTTGTAAAAGCGACGAGTCCGACGGATTTAAATGCTGTAAAAGAATTTATGAAGTCAAATGGTTTTGAGAATACAAGAAATAATGATTATTTCAATCCTGAATTAGGAATAATACTTGAAGATTTGCATGACGAAAATGTTCTAACACAACATAGTAATCTTTATTTTATTGATACAGTGTTTTATATAAAAGAAAATTAAGTATTCAGAAGAAATCCCCTTTTGGGGTAAGAGGATATTATGGCACAAAAACCTTCCATTCCAAAAGGAACACGCGATTTTTCGCCACATGAAATGGCGAACCGCAATTATATATTCAACACCATAAAGGACGTTTTTCGCCTGTATGGCTTTCAGCAGATTGAAACTCCTGCCATGGAAAACTTGTCCACACTGATGGGAAAATATGGCGAAGAAGGCGATAAGTTGTTGTTTAAAATTTTGAATTCCGGTGATTATCTTTCAGATTTGACCATTGAAGAATTGCTATGGAAAGACAGCCCGAGACTTACTAACCGAATTTCCGAAAAAGGTTTACGGTATGACCTGACAGTGCCGTTTGCTCGCTTCGTGGTACAACATCAGAATGAAATCTCCTTCCCGTTTAAACGCTATCAGATTCAACCTGTTTGGCGTGCCGATCGACCCCAACGGGGGAGATACCGTGAGTTTTATCAGTGCGATGTTGACGTGGTTGGAAGCGATTCGTTGCTGAACGAACTGGAATTGATTCAGATTGTGGACGAAGTGTATCGCCGGTTGAAAATCAACGTGGTACTGAAAATAAACAACCGCAAAATTCTTTCGGGCATTGCCGAAATCATTGGCGAAGCCGAAAAAATTACCGATATAACCGTTGCTATCGACAAGATGGATAAAATCGGTTTGGAAAAGGTAAACGAAGAAATTGCCTCCAAAGGTATTTCGGATGAAGCTATTGCCAAACTGCAACCGATTTTGAAACTCAGCGGAACTAATGCAGAGAAACTTATTCAGCTAAAAACCGTTCTTGCTTCTTCAGAAGTTGGTTTGAAAGGTGTAACGGAGCTTGAAACCATTTTCGGACTGTGCGAAACGATGAAAGTGGAAACAAAAATTGAACTGGATTTGACTTTGGCGCGCGGACTGAATTACTACACCGGTGCTATTTTCGAAGTAAAAGCGTTGGATGTGGAGATAGGAAGCATTACAGGTGGAGGTCGCTATGATAACCTGACTGGCGTTTTTGGGTTGGATGGCGTTTCAGGTGTGGGTATTTCGTTTGGAGCTGATCGCATATACGATGTATTGAATCAACTGATTCTTTATCCCGAAACTTCGCAGGAACAAACCAAGATTTTATTTGTCAGTTTTGGCGAAAAGGAATTGCTATACTGCCTTCCGTGGCTCAGTGCTTTACGTGCAAAAGGAATCAATGCTGAGATTTATCCCGAACCTGCCAAGATGAAAAAACAAATGAGTTATGCTGATAATAAGAGGATTCCATTTGTGGCGATAGTGGGCGAAACGGAAATGAACCAGGGAAAAGTGATGTTGAAAAACATGAAGAGCGGTGAGCAAAAATTAATTTCAGAAGTTGAGCTTTTGGAAATAATCTGAAAATCAAAGTCCTGATAACCAGTTGTTATCAGAACTTTGATTTTAAAGGATATATCGCAAGTTGTCAATATAATACCAAAGGAAAATTCCGCAAACAATCACCTGAAGAATAGTGCCGAGTATAAAGTATACAAATGAATTAATAGCATGTTGAATGGCTTTATTACTTTCTTTTCCTGCAAATAGTTCTCCAAGAAAAGCCCCGAAAATCGCACCCAGCATAATTCCGGCAGGTCCAAAATACATTAATGCAAGCATTCCGGTAATACTTCCCCAAACTCCGAGTCGACTTCCACCGAATTTGTGTTCACCCCAATTGGGAATCAGATAGTCAAGTCCTTGAACAGCAATGACCAGCAAGCCGTAGCGTATAAAAAAATGAACAGAAAATTCAGTTAAAGATGTATAATGTAAAACTACCAGTCCTACATAACTAACTGGTGCACCAGGAAACTTGCTTATCAAACAGCCCAAAAGTCCTCCAATAATAAGTATACCGGTAGAAATTATCAGAAAATTATCCATAAAAGTTGAATTTGTTTTGTGTATGCAAATATAGATTAAAATGAGGAAGAAAATTTATTTTGCGATTAAAATATTTGATTTAACAGTATTTTGGAATGCTATACTTTTGAGGATAAATTATCTTTGCAATCTCAATCATCAAAACATAATCTTATGAACCTGACAAATATTTTTAATCGAAAACCCTATCAAGCCGGGATTGCCTTGAGCGGTGGGGGAATAAAGGGACTTTGTCATGCCGGAGTGTTGAAAGCACTAGAAGAACAAGGCATTAAGCCTGATATTATTTCAGGAGTAAGCTCAGGTGCAGTGGTTGGAGCACTGTATGCCGATGGTTATTCACCCGAAGAAATTGCGATGCTGTTTGAAGACATAAGTTTTCGCCAAATGACAAAATTACAGATTCCCGATGGTGGATTTTTTAGAATTGATGCCTTTGAGAAATTTATGACTAAAACGCTTCGTGCCAAAACTTTCGAAGAACTCAAAATTCCGCTGCGCATAGTTGCTACCAATCTGGATAAAGGTCAGAGTGTGGTGTTTTCGGGTGGAAAACTGGTAGATGCTATCGTGGCTTCGTGCAGCATTCCGGTTTTGTTTACACCCAAAATTATTGACGGAGTGCATTATGTGGATGGCGGTGTGTTGAAAAATTTTCCGGTTTCTACCATTCGGGATGATTGCGAAAAGGTTATTGGTATCAATGCCAGCCCTATGGTTGCAGACGAGTACAAACCAAGTATTCTGACAGTTGCTTCACGTACTTATCATTTTATGTTCAAAGCTAATATATTGCACGACAAGGAATTGTGCGATTTATTGATTGAACCGGTTGATATGGGAAACTACGAAACCTTTGATGTGGATAAAGGACGTGAGATCTTTGAACTTGGATATCGCACAACAAAACAATTGCTCGAGAACAAATTGAATACTAAAGTTGTTTAAAGGCTCGTGTGCAATTGCAATAAATACAAAAATGTGCAGGTTTAATCTTTTTTGATTACTTTTGCAGCTTGTAATAACCAATAAAACCAATCATTTATGTTTCCAGTATCAGATCGTTTGGCAGCCCTTTCTCCTTCTGAAACGCTCGCCATGTCGCAAAAAAGTAATGAGTTGAAAGCTCAGGGCTTCGATGTAATTAACCTCAGCGTTGGTGAACCCGACTTTAATACACCCGACCATATTAAAGAAGCTGCCAAACAAGCTGTGGATAATAACTTTTCTTTTTATTCTCCGGTTCCCGGATATCCTGCCTTGCGCAATGCTATTTGTGCTAAGTTGAAATCAGAAAACGAATTGGAATATAAACCGGAGCAGATTGTGTGTTCAAACGGTGCTAAACAGTCGGTTTGTAATGTGTTGTTGGCTATTATCGGCAAAGGCGACGAAGTAATTATTCCTGCACCTTACTGGGTAAGTTATCCCGAAATGGTGAAACTGGCCGATGGAACAACCGTTGAAGTTTATGCCGGAATCGAACAGGATTTCAAAATCACACCGGCTCAGCTGGAAGCTGCCATTACTCCAAAATCGAAAGCCATTATTCTTTGCTCGCCTTCCAACCCAACCGGAAGTGTGTATACCAAAGAAGAACTGAAAGGTTTGGCTGATGTGTTGGCTAAGTATCCGAATATCATTATTCTGTCCGACGAAATCTACGAACATATCAACTATGGTGGCAGTCACGAAAGTATTGCTCAGTTCGAAAATGTACGTGAACGCGTGGTCATTATCAACGGTGTATCGAAAGGTTATGCCATGACAGGCTGGCGTCTGGGATGGATTGCTGCTCCAAAATGGATAGCCGGAGCTTGCAACACCCTTCAGGGACAATACACTTCAGGACCATGCTCGGTAACTCAAAAAGCGGCCGAGGCTGCCTATACCGGCGACCAGACTTGCGTGGAAACGATGCGTGTGGCTTTCGAGCGTCGTAAAAACTTAGTGGTGAAACTGGCTCGCGAAATTCCGGGACTTATTACCAACGACCCACAAGGTGCTTTTTATATTTTCCCTGATTGCAGCTCGTTCTTCGGAAAATCATACAACGGACGTTTAATCGAAAAATCAGGTGACTTAGCCATGTATTTACTCGAAGAAGGCCATGTGGCTTGTGTGGGTGGTGATGCCTTTGGTGCCCCTAACTGCATTCGTATGTCGTACGCCACTTCCGACGAAAACCTGGTAAAAGCATTTGGCTGGATTAAAGAAGCGTTGGCTAAATTGGCGTAAGCATCAGTAAACTCTATATAATGACCGACCCCGCCGCTTAAAGTGACGGGGTCGGTTTTGTATTTCAATCAAATCAAATGCTGTTTCTCCCTCATTTGTAGCAACTTATATAAATTTATTAATTTGTGATTTGCTCTTTCGTTATTCAGTTTTTTTTCCGAACTTTGCGGACTTAAAAATACGAACCCAAAGACAGTAATTTTTAAGGTACATTTTAAGGTGAAAGATACAAAGTATATTTTCGTTACCGGTGGAGTTACTTCATCGCTTGGCAAAGGAATTATTGCAGCATCGCTTGGTAAACTATTGCAAGCCAGAGGATTCAGAGTAACTAACCAAAAACTTGATCCTTATATCAATGTCGACCCCGGAACACTTAATCCCTACGAACACGGCGAATGTTATGTAACCGTGGATGGTCACGAAGCCGACCTCGACCTCGGTCACTACGAACGCTTTTTGGGCGTTGAAACGCACAAAGCCAACAATGTTACCACCGGACGCATTTACCAGAATGTAATCAACAAAGAACGCCGCGGAGACTACCTCGGAAAAACCGTTCAGATTATCCCTCACATCACCGATGAAATCAAACGCAACATCAAAATGCTTGGAAGCAAAGGCGATTTCGACTTTGTAATTACCGAAATTGGCGGAACGGTAGGCGATATTGAGTCACTTCCCTACATCGAAAGTGTGCGTCAGTTGCGCTGGGAACTGGGCAAAAACTGCCTGATTGTTCACCTTACCTATGTTCCTTATCTGGCTGCTGCCAAGGAACTTAAAACCAAACCAACCCAACACTCTGTTAAGGCATTGCAGGAACAGGGAGTTCAGGCTGATATTCTGGTGCTTCGTACCGAACACAATATTTCAGCAGATATTCGTAAAAAAGTAGCTTTGTTCTGCAATGTGGAGCAGTCGGCAGTTATGCAGTCTATTGATGTTCCGAGCATTTACCGTGTTCCGCTGAATATGCAGGAAGAACGGTTGGACGAAGTGGTGCTCACTAAAATGGGTTACGACCTTGAGAAAACTCCTGCAGCTGACATGAAGTCATGGACGGCTTTTGTTCACAACCTGGAAGATGCCAAAGAAGAAGTTCGGATTGCGATTGTTGGAAAATACGTACAACTTCCTGATGCTTACAAGTCTATTATCGAATCGTTGATTCATGCAAGTGCTTATAACAATAGAAAACTTAAATTAGAGCTGATTTTGTCTGACAAATTGTCAGAAGAAAATGTAGAGAAAAAGCTACAGAAAGTAGATGGCATTGTTGTTGCCCCGGGTTTCGGGCAACGTGGAATGGATGGAAAATTCGCAGCATTGAAATATGCCCGCGAAAACAATATTCCTTGTTTGGGAATTTGCATGGGGATGCAAACCATGTCTATCGAATTTGCCCGTAATGTGTTGGGTTATACTGATGCCAACAGTACCGAAATTGATCCTGATACTACGCATAATGTGGTGGATATTATGGAAGAACAGAAGAATATTCTGGATTTGGGCGGAAGTATGCGACTTGGAGCGTATAAATGCAAACTGAAAAAAGGTAGTCGGGTTTATGATATTTACGGAAAAGAAAATATCAGCGAACGCCACCGTCACCGTTACGAGTTTAATAATGCTTTCAAAGATGAATTTGAAAACAACGGGATGATTTGCAGCGGAATGAATGTTGAATCAAATCTGGTTGAAATAATTGAATTACAAGGACATAAATGGTATGTTGGTGTTCAGTTTCACCCAGAATACAGCAGTACAGTGGTAAATCCGCACCCACTGTTTATTAGTTTTGTAAAAGCAGCAATAGAGAAATAATTAAACAAATATGCCAATATGCCAATGCAATAATTGGGAATTGGAAATTATAAAATTGGAAATTAATAATTTATGGATAAAAACACCATCTTCGGATTTATACTTATAGCACTGATAGTTATAGGTTTCTACCAACTAAACAAACCAAACGAACTGGAACAAGCCAGGATTAAACGTTACAACGATTCAATTGCATTGGTTGAACAAACTAAGGCACAAGCTATTCAAAAATCAACACCAAAGGACTCGATAGCTGTTAAGGATTCAGCCAAAGTAGGAACAGCAGATGCTTTTGGAGCATTTAATGTTGCTGCTAACGGAACAGTGAAATTTTATACACTCGAAAACGAAGTAGTAAAACTAACCCTGAGCAACAAAGGTGGTCGCATTAGTTCTGTTCAGCTAAAGAAATACAGCAAACGTGATTCGTTGAACAAATCATTCCCACTGATACTTTTCAACGAAAAGGAAAGTAATCTTGGTTTTACCATCGTCACCAATAACAACCGGGTTCTGAATAGTTCAAATCTATATTTTGAACCGGTTTCGTCGGTTACTAAGGATGCCAAAGGAAATCAGACACTTATATTACGGTTGAAAACTTCCGGCTCAGCTTATATCGACTTTGCTTATACCTTACCCGAAAAAGATTATATGTTGAGTTTTGGCATCAAAGCCAATGGTATGAATACAGTGATGCCTGCCGGAACAAACTCGCTCGATATGCAATGGGATTCAAAGATTCGTCAGCAGGAACGCGGACGTAAATTTGAAGACCGCTACTCTTCCATCGAATTCAAATATGTGGCTGATGATATTGAGAAACTAAGCGAAAGCAAGGATGATGAGAAAAAAATTCCAAACAAAATCAAATGGATTGCATTTAAAGATCAGTTCTTTAGCAGTATCCTGATTACTGATGACGCGATGACTTCTACCACGCTGACCAGTAAAATGGAAGCTGAAAACTCAGAATATCTAAAATCATATTCAGCTGTAACCACTGTTCCTTTTGATCCGACCGGAAAAACCCCGACAACTTTCCATTGGTTTTTCGGCCCTAATCAGTTTAAAGTACTGGCTGCTTATGACAAAGGGGTAAACGGTGATTCTGAATTGAAACTGAATAAATTGATTCCGCTTGGTTGGGGAATATTGGGTTGGATTAACCAGTTTGTAATTATTCCGATGTTTAACCAATTGAGTAAAGTGTTCAGCAATTTTGGAGTTATTATTTTGATAATGACTTTAATTATTAAAATGGTACTTTTTCCACTCACATACAAATCATATATGTCGAGTGCCAAAATGCGCGTATTGAAACCTGAAATTGATGAAATAAATGCCCGAATTCCTGCTGATAAAGCTGCCGAACGTCAGAAAGCAACTATGGAATTGTATGGTAAAGTGGGTGTCAGTCCGCTGAGTGGGTGTGTGCCGTCATTACTTTCCATGCCATTACTGATTGCCCTATTTAGCTTTTTCCCGTCTGCCATCGAATTACGTCAGCAAAGTTTCCTATGGGCTACCGACCTTTCTACTTATGACTCCATCATGACGCTTCCGTTCAGTATCCCATTCGGTTTTGGCAATCATGTGAGTTTGTTCTGTTTGCTTATGACTGTTACCAACATTGTTTTCACGAAAGTAAATATGGCTCAAACCACTACCATCGATCAGCCTGGTGGAGCAATGATGAAATGGATGATGTACCTGATGCCATTAATGTTCCTGTTTATGTTCAACAGTTACGCTTCAGGTTTGAGCTATTATTACTTTATTTCTACGTTGATTTCAATACTTCAGACTTATGCTATCCGTGGTTTTGTTGACGAAAAAAAGATTTTAGCGCAACTTCATGCTAAACGGGCAAATAACAGCAAAAAACCGGTTAAAAAATCGGGGTTTATGGATCGGTTGGAAAAAATGCAACGTGAACAACAAAAATCAGTAAAAAGGTAGCAAATAATTGAATTTGAAACCATTTACAAAAAGCGCAAAATGCCAACTGACAGGTTTTCATTTTGCGCTTTTTGCCTACATATAAAATTATAGAATGAAAAGAAAAAATTTAATATTACTATCGCTATCAATACTTTTTGTAACTTCCTGTCACAAAAACAGTCGTTTTGAGATTGATACTAACGAAAACCGGTATCCTGTAAAGATTCACCGTTTCGACAGAGATTTGCTCTCACTCAATCCTAAAACCATGGATAAGGGCTTGCAGAAGCTTTATAAAGACTATCCTGTTTTTTTCCCTTTATTTGCCAACGAAATAATGGATACTACTGTCAGGGATACTTCTGCTATAAAGTCGTTGGTATCAAAATTTCTTATTGATACAGCTTTTACAAAATCAAACCAAAAAGCACTTGACACGTTCAAAGACATATCTGATATTGAAAAAGAAGTTTCGGATGCATATTCTTACATTCATTTTTATTTCCCTGAAGTAAAACTGCCGGAACTGTACTTTTTTGTATCCGGATTCAACCGTTCCATAATTATGAACAATACTATAATAGCTATTGGAACCGATTTTTACCTAGGAAGTGATTATCCGGCATATCTAGGTCTGAACTATAAATATATGACTGTAAATATGAAACGTGAATGTCTGACAACAGATTTGGTTTCGGCTACACTTTTTAGAATATTCAGGATAAATAGTTCTCAATACCGTTTATTGGATAATATGCTCTTCCGCGGAAAAGTGCTTTATCTCATGTCGGTATTTATGCCAAATGAGAAGCCCGAAAAGATTATTGGTTACACTCCCGATCAGTTAAAATGGAGTGAAGGGATGGAAAAACAAATTTGGGCATCGGTAATTGACCAAAAACATTTATTCTCAACTGATGTTATGTTGATACAGAAATACATTAACGATGCTCCTTTTACAGCACCTATTTCACAGGATTCGCCCGGAAGGCTTGGTACTTGGATTGGATTGCAAATAGTCAGTAGTTACATGAAACATAATCAGAATGTCAGTTTGAGGGATTTGATGAACGATAACGATTATCAGAAAATACTAGAGCAATCTGATTACAGACCATAAAATCGAGTTAGGTGGATTACTCCGATAGCCGTAAACATAATACTACTAATTGCCAAATAATCAATTATATATAGCAATTTTGATATATTTATTCAACCCAACTTTTTTCAGAATGATGATTTTGAAGATGCATGGCAAAAAATGGGAACATACGAACGTCAGGCAGAATGGGGGGTGCATTAATGAGTAAACTCAGCAAGCATTGCCCGGTCATAAATTGGAATGGCTAAATATGAAACGGATCTATAAGATTCCGGAATAAGTTGAATGGTCATTTATTTTATCAATAAGATTAAAAATTATATCTCGATCGATAATCTTTGGGGGTTACACCGGTTATTAGTTTAAATTGCTTGTTGAAATGACTTAGGTTATTGTAACCACTATCAATAGCAACGTCCAAAACACTTAAATCCTTATCCATTAGCAATTTGCATGCAAATTCTTTTTTTATCTGATTCAGATATTCAAAAATGGTAATTCCAACATGCATTTTAAAAAAGCGGCACAATGAACCTTCAGCCATACTGACTAACCCATTTTGCAACTATCCATCCATAAAATGATAATTATCAACCACTTCATTTTTTAAAATTTGTGGTTTGGGCACCACAGATTTTTTTCGGATAAATGGAGCATATTTATATCTCAAAGCATCATAAATACGGATGACCTTTTTCTCCGATTCAGAGCATTTACGTATGCTTATCCATTGTTCCCTGGTGTTTTGTACAACAGTTGTTACCCATTTTTGAGTATTCATCTGTCGTACTATTTCACGTCATTCGGATTTTATATTCTTTTGCTGCAATTTGTATCGAACCGTGTTTACAACCCAGTACACAAACAATCCCAAATGTAAATGTGCCTGAGTTGCATCATCTGATTTATGAAAAATGGGGCGCAAATCCAGATCTGTTTTCAGCGTTCTGAAACTACTTTCAATATTTCTTATGCAATTATAGACCGTCCAAACCAATGTTTGTTCATCCGCTTTTATGGAGGTTCTCAAGAAATACACGCCACATTCCTCCTGTTTTTGTGCATCCAATTTGGCGATTTTCTCCTATTTCAAAGCGGTGCAAATTTCTTTGGTTTTGCCTGATTTACTTTTGCTGTTTACAGATACTGGAACTGCTTGTTTTTCAATCGCTATTTTATATCGGCTATATGCGGATGAGTATTTCTGTTTCAAGCGTCCGATACGTTCCAACACTTTTTCGTAGGTTTTCACGCCCGACTTTTTGGTCAGACTTGCTTTGATACATTCCAATCCATCCTCAAAACGTTGTTCAAACAATGTATTCATTGCTCTTTCTTTCACGGCTTTCGTGGGACTGGTCACTTTCATATAATAGGCGGAATCATTGTTGGTCAACACTTTTTCCAATGTAATTTCCCTGTTCTTTCGGTCGTTTACAATAACAGGCTTTCCTGTTTCCGACTTTTTGATTTCAGCTTTTGTGCTTCGACTCACACAAACATAATCGTACCCTTTTGCCTGTATGAGTGCCAGGTTATCTTCGGTGGCAATTCCGGCATCGATTACCACAATGGCTCGCTTACTGCTTGTGGAGGTAGATAAACGAAGGTGGTCAATGATTTGGCACAATGATTTGCTGTCAGACATATTTCCCTGAAAAATAGACGAGTACTTGATAAAACCTTCAAAGTTGACAACCAATGCCAATACCACCAACGGGCAATCGTTCCGCTTTTCTTTACTGCGCCCGTAGCGTGCCAAGTGGCTGCCGCATTTCTCACCCTCGAAATAGCTGTTGGTCAGGTCATACAGAATAATCTCATCCTACAGGTCAAACAAATCGTTGGTTTTCTTGCTTTCTAAAAAAAACAGGAGTCACTTCATTAATCGCAATATCAGAAATATTGTAATTTTCTTTTAGGAAGGATTCAACTCACTATCTCAAAAGATGATAGCGTTGGTAAGTTATGTTTGTAGTGGAATAACCAACTTTCATTGCATACTGCTTGTTGTGCATATCGAAGAACTCCAAGAGGGTTTTATTCTTTCGATCTATTCCTAAAATAATGTTCTTAATCTTTTCGGGAATCACATGGCCAAATTCGTCAAATTGCTTTGTATACACATTATCGATGGCAGATTTTAGGTTGTCAAGCTGTCTGATAATGTTGTTTGCTTCGGCTGTCCGTCCTTTGACCTTTCCTGACTTTACGTCCCAACAATCAGGATTTACCTGAAGCTTAGAACTTAATTGCGCGATTTCTCCGTTAATTGTAATACGGATCATGATAATGGACTTCCCATTCTTTTGAATGGCATTTTTCTTTAAGTAGAAAAGTACTCTGTAAGTTGATTTCATAACATAATAATTTATGGGTTGAAAATAAATATTACCTATGAAAGTAGGGCAGACAAATTGCTGACAATTATGGAAATAGCTAAGACAAAATAGTTAAATCGTTACCTATTAAAGAGGAAGAAAAACAGGTAATGAATTAGTAACGATTTATTGACGTTTGGTGGTTGAAAAGTGGCTTTTACTGACATACTAAAAACCAAAAAACCATTCCAAATCAATGATTTAGAATGGTTTGACCTAATGTTGGCTGAAACTGTCGTTTCAATAAGTGATCCAGCTGGGGCTCGAACCCAGGACCCCATCCTTAAAAGGGATGTGCTCTACCTGCTGAGCTACTAAATCATCAATACTTTGTAAGCGTGCTGTAAAAAACAATTAATCCAGCTGGGGTCACATATTTCCATGCTAATTATTTTTATTTCAATAAGTTATTTCAATTGAAACAAAAAGAAGTAATGATTTGGTAACGTATAAAAAGTCTTGCTTTGTCTTGCTGTGACAACGTTTTGTCTGCTAAACTTTCGGGTTCAAAATTACACAATTATTTTGAAATACGCAAGTGTCATATTATTAAATATTTATACATAGTGCAAGGTGCAAGTTTTTATATGGAAACACTTGCACCTTGCACTATATTTTGAATTAAGAAAAACGATTATAAATTTAATATGAGTTTTCAAATAGTTCGTCATCTTTGAGAGCTTGTTATTTATAACACGGAAATAGTTATTCAATTCTTTTCTCAAAAACTTATTTAATCTTTTTATTGTTTATTTTTGCAAAGAATGTTTTTTGTCTATAAACGAATAACCAAAACGATATTTTCAGAATGTTATCGAAAGACACATTGGTAGGGTTAAAGAATGGAAATGAGGATGCTTACAAGTATTTGTATGATGAATATTATACAAAATTGTGTCGGGTTGCTAATTTTTATGTTCGAGATACATTTGTTTCTGAAAATTTAGTAAGTGATTTGATTTTCTATTTATGGGAAAATAGAAATAATCTTATAATTCGAGATTCTTTAAATGCCTATCTTTTCACATCCATCCGAAACAGGTGTTTCAATTATTTGAACCAAGCCCACGTTCAAAGAGAAAGTTCAATCACTCAAATTCAAGAAGATAATCTTATTTTTTCAATACATTCTGAGACAGACCTACCCATTGGAATTCTTATAGAAAAAGAACTACAAAATGTTGTAGATTTAGCTGTTAACCGACTACCAGAACAGACTAAAAAAGTTTTCGAATTGAAGCGATATGAAGATTTATCGTACGAAGACATTTCAGCAAAGCTTAATATATCTGTTAATACCGTTAAATACCATATTAAAAGTGCATTGAAAATTCTGAGAGAAGAACTTGGAGAATTTTTAACTGTAATAATTTTCCTTTTTTTTCTTTGACAATAACAGATATTAATACCTATTTTTCGTACAATGTCAGCATAATTTGAAAAATTCAAAACCTATTTCAATTTACTTTTAAAATAATTGAAAACCACACTACCCAAAATCTATTAATAACTGTCTAAAAATTATAGGATATTATTTTTATGAAAAAGATTGACGAAATAAACGATATTGACGAGTTAATTATTGACTATATAACTGGTCGATTAGCTCCCGAAAAATTTAACCACTTGAATTCGTGGATTGCAGAGTCAAAAGATAATCTATTGTATTTTAGAAAATTACAAGAAATTTGGTATGCTACAGCACCTCAGAGCGAAGATGTATTTGATAAAGACTTGGCATATAATCGTTTTCTTTATCGTATAAAAGAATCAGCTCAATCCGAAGTTTTTATTCCTCGAACTAAAATTCATTTCACTAAAAGGTTTATTCAAATTGCAGCCTCTGTTGCTATTATAGTGGTTTTAGGTTCAATTTATTTTCTCAAGTTTCTTTCGCCATCTGAAAGTTCTAAAGATGAATTTTATTCAATCACCGTCCCTTATGGTGCTAAATCAAAAGTAACTTTATCGGATAGCACAAAAGTTTGGCTAAATTCAGGAACTACAATTAAATACAGCTATATTGCTAAGAATAAAATAAGAAAGTTGGTTCTGAATGGAGAAGCCTATTTTGAAGTGGCTAAAATGAAAGGAGTTCCATTTGTTGTAGAAACCGAAAGACTTGATGTTAAAGTGCTGGGAACAAAATTTAATGTTGTTTCCTATTCAGAAGATCCAGAAATAAACGTTACCCTTTTAGAAGGATCAATTGCACTTAAAATGGATAATGATAAAAATAAAGAAATAAGACTTATCCCAAACAAAAGTGCGACATTTGACAAATCGACAAATCTATTAAAGATAAAAGATGTAGATGCATCAATTTCAACTCAATGGTCTCAAGGTGTACTTATTTTTGATAATGAAAAATTAGAGCAAATTACACATAAGCTGGAACGGGAGTATAATGTAAAAATTGATTTAGGTGATGCCTTGTTAAACGATTCACACTTCTATGGAGTATTTAATAAAAGTCAATCCATCAAAGATATTTTTGAAATTATAACACTTAACAATAAACTTCATTATAAAATGAAGGGAGATACAATTAAAGTTTCAACAACAGGAAAATTTAATTGAAAATTTTAAATATCCATCAATAGGTTAACCTCTTATTGATGGATTACTTTTGAATCTAATAATGTAAATTTCAAACTTCATTCTTATGAAAAGAAAATCTACTCGCTTGTCTAACACTTTGACTATTCGTTATTTTGCAAAACTTTGTTTTTTTAAAATTAGTCTGCAAATCATAAATATTCCTTTGCGTTTCAGATTCCAACCAATTCTATTTCCTAATATCCAAAAACATCGACTTTTGACTAACTTTGGTACAAGTTATAGTCACTAAATCTGCAATGAATTAAGCTTGAGATTCTAAAAACTAAGTTTTCTATTCATAATTCTTAAAAGATGGTTTTGGACAATATATTAATCAGATTAAAAAATGGCGAAGAGTCAGCATATAAGTATTTGTATGACCAATACTATAGCAAACTTTGTCGCGTTGCTAACTTTTATGTGAAAGATACATTTGTTTCCGAGAATCTGGTTGGTGATTTAATTTTTGCGTTGTGGGAAAATAGAGAAAAGCTCGATATTCATGAATCATTGAATTCTTATCTTTTTACCTCAATCAGAAATAGATGTTTCAACTATCTGAAACAAGCTCATGTTCAAAGAGAAGTTTCATTTGCAAATGTTCAGGAAACTCAACTCATTTATTCAATGCATTCTGAAAATGATTTACCGGTAGGTATTTTAATAGAAAAAGAACTTGAAAATAAAATTGAACTATCCATTGAACATCTTCCGCCTCAGACTAAAAAAGTGTTTCAATTAAAAAGAAAAGAAGAGCTTTCTTATGAAGAGATTTCTACTCAAATGAACATTTCTGTAAATACTGTTAAATACCACATGAAAAGTGCCTTACAATCTTTAAAGGTTGAGTTGGCTATTTACATGATTTCAATAGCATTAATACTGGTTTGTAGTTTTTAATACAAGAAAACTAAAGAAATTCAAAATCTTCACTACCCAAATTGCCATATAAGTTGTCAATATAAATAAGGGTAGAATACTCAAATTCACCTTAAATCTTAAAAAATCTAATAATTATTGTTTTATGAAAAATTCATCATAAATAGTCAAAATTCTCTTCGTCCACTCCCTCTCAAATTGACATTAATACAAGATATTTATTTAAATTTTTAGTTGATTATAATCATAATTATATATCTATGAAGAAATTCACGCTTATTTTATTTGGAGCTTTCTTTGCTTCTATACTTGTTTTTGCTCAACAAAAACAAATTACGTTAAACCTCAATAACGTTACTGTAAAAGAAGCTTTGGAAGCATTAAAAACAACAGGAGGTTATTCGTATTGGTTTGATGCAAAAGACCTGAATGTATCACAAAAGGTATCCATAAACGTAGTAAATAAAACGATTGATGAGGTGTTAGCTTTATTATTTAAAGGTCAGCAAGTTGAATATAAGATTAAAGACGGACACATTGTTATTAGCAAATCGGTAGAAAAGGAAACACCGGTTCAAAAAAAAAATGAATTAAAAAAAGTTTCTGGTGTAGTTATAGATGAAAAAGGAATACCGGTTATTGGAGCCAGTGTAATGATTCCGGGTACTAAAATTATTGCAGTTACCGATGTCAATGGTCGGTTTTCTCTTGAAGCACCTTCCAACTCAAAGTTACGGATTAGTTATATTGGTTACGAACCCAAAGTCGAAGAACTAAAAGCCACATCGGATGTTAGGGTTTCATTGGAACAAACTCCGAAAAAATTAGATGAAATAGTAGTCGTTGGATATGGTTCACAGAAAAAACAAAGTATTGTAGGGGCAATTGTACAAACAAAAGGTGCAGATCTTGAACGTACAGGTGTTTTCACGAGTGTTGGTCAGGCACTTACGGGTCTTTTGCCTGGTGTATCAACCCAAACAGTTACCGGAATGCCGGGAGCAGAAGACCCAAAAATTATGATACGTGGGTTATCATCTTGGAACGGTTCAAGTCCCCTTGTTTTGATTGATGGTGTAGAGCGACAGATGAGTGATATTGATGTGGGTACATATTCCGGTGATACCCGTTCACGTTTTCCGTTGATATCCGTTCACTGTTT
>JBAXMR010000026.1:0-46928 GCA_037134195.1 Paludibacter sp.
ATTAAACTATAAAAACCTTATGCAAGCGGGGTGATAGAGCTTGCGAAAGTTGAGTGATTAAGTTGTAGCTGTTCAAAAAATGGTATGGTAAATGCAAACAATTACTATCTTTGCCCCATAAATTTGCAGAATGAGTGGAAAAGAAGATGATATAATTCTCCTGAATTTAATTCGTGAAGGTGATAAATTAGCTTTCAGACATCTGTTTGAAAGCTATTTTACTCCCTTGTGCAGGTTTATGCATTTGTACATCAGGGACACTAATATTGTTGAAGAACTTGCTCTTGATATTTTTACGTACGTTTGGGAAAATCGTAAAACCCTCCAAATTCAACTTTCATTCAAAGCTTACCTTTTTCAGGCTGCCCGGAATAAATGCCTGAATGAACTACGGAAGAAGAAAAATACAGTATCGTTAAATCAGGAAGATATTGATATTGAAGAAACGGATGTGATGAGCTTAGAAACGGATGAACTTTATCGTCTGATTCAGGAAGCTGTGTTGGCTTTGCCTGATAAGTGTCGCGAAGTATTTCAGCTGAGTAGATCAGAAAATCTGACAAATCAGGAAATAGCCACTCAATTAAATATCTCCGTAAAAACGGTTGAAGCGCAGATAACCAAGGCTTTAAAGCGGATAAAAGATTTTCTTGGAGACTCCTATTCATTTTTGTGGTAAAAAATTTCAAACTGACGTAAGGGTTACTGTAGTTTTTTGTGTCATACAAATAGAACCCTTAAATTGTTGGTTATGGAAAAGAAACTCCCTTGGGATATTATTATCTCTAAACTTCGTGGCACTCTTACGTTAGAAGACTCAATTAGTTTTGAGAACTGGCTGAACGAAGAAGATAACCGTCATCTGTTTCAACAACTTCAGACCGTTTGGGAAAATGTTCAGAATAAGGTTGCAAACTATGAACCTGATCTGGAATATTACTGGAAAGAACTTTCAGCCCGTATTAGTCAGGAAGATACAACTCACTTCCAGTCTGATTCAATACAACCCGAACCCGAACCAAAATCAATTCCTCTAAAACGATTCTATCGTATTGTAGCAGCCGCATCCATTTTGTTAGCTATTACTTTCTCAGGTGCGTATTATTTGGGTAAAAACAATAATACAGATTTCTCTGCTCCATTAACTTATTCCTCATTAACCGGTAAATCCAAAGTTATTCTTCCGGATGGTACGGAGGTTTGGTTACATTCCAACACAACTTTATCTTATAATTCAAATTTCAGGTCTAATACACGTGAGATAATGATGAATGGTGAAGCCTATTTCAGCGTAACTCACGATGCCAGTAAACCCTTTATTGTACATTCCGGTGAAGCTTCAGTTACAGTACACGGAACAAAGTTCAATGTGAATGCTTATGAGTCGTCACGAAATATTTTAGTCAGCTTGTATGAAGGATCTGTTTCGATGAAGGCTACGAATAATGATGCAATGTTGAAACCGGGTCAGGAAGGGCATTACGACAAATTATACAACACACTTGAAGTAAAAGAGGGTGATGTGGAGTTTGCTAAATCCTGGACGAGTGATAAATTAAGGTTTCAGAATAAAAATCTTCGGTATGTGTGTCGTTATTTGTCGAAATGGTATGCTACTGATATAGATATTGATCCTTCCATTTCAGACAATCAATCCTATAGCTTTACATTGTATGATGAATCTCTCGAAGAGGTAGTGAGGATTTTGTCACGAATCAATTCATTTGATTACCGTTTTGATGAAAACAATAAATTGATTTTTAAATCCAAACACAAACATATCTGAGAAACGAATCAACGTCGATTTAGCATTCCTGCGAATTTTCAAACTATATAATGTAAGTTAATCTATCCTATTATTGTTTAGGAGGTTAATTTGCAGAATCACAAATCTTAAAATTAGTACACAATTATGAACATTAAGAAAGAGTTAATCATTTTCTTCCTTTTTTTCGTTGTCGTTGGTGTTTTTTCACAGACAAATGAAAGAAAAATTTCCATTTCATTTTCCGAAATTCCATTATCCGAAGCCATTAAGAAAATTGAGGGTGCTAGTAAATACACCTTTTTTTATGATGCTTTGAAAATTGATTTAAAGAAGAAAGTTAGTTTAAATGCTAACGAACTCCCCATGCAAAAGGCGATAAGCCAGATGCTTTTAAACACCGGGATAAAATTTGAAATCAGTAATTTACAAATAGCCTTATTTCAAAATGAAGTAAAGGAATCACAAGCGGTCAAGAAAATAACAGGTATTGTTGTTGACGAAAAAGGAGATCCGATTATTGGAGCATCAGTTAAGATATTAGGTACTACAAAAGGTAATGTTACAGATTTAGATGGAAAGTTTAGTATTAGCGCAGCATCTGACTCCAAAATTCTCGTTTCTTACATAGGTTATAAACCTGTAGAAATAAGTCTTTCCGGCTCCGATTTTTTAAAAATTGAAATGACTGAAAATGCCAAATCTTTGGATGACGTAGTAGTCATTGGTTATGGTACTATAAACCGAAAAGATTTGACAGGCTCTGTAGCTTCTGTAAAAGTTCAGGATATTCAGCTAAATCCCGTAGCATCCTTTCAGGAAGCATTGGGTGGTAGAATAGCCGGGGTACAGGCTACCTCATTAAGTGGCAAGCCGGGTGAAACTGTGGATATTGTCATACGTGGTGGAAATTCTATTACTCAAAGCAACGCTCCACTCTATGTGGTCGATGGTTTCCCTTTGACCGAAGGAGATGGAGCAAGTCTTATATCGCCCGAAGATATTGAATCCATTGATATTTTGAAAGACGCTTCAGCGACAGCTATTTATGGTGCCAGAGGTGCCAATGGTGTCATTATGATAACCACAAAGAAAGGCGTACGAGGAAAGCCAACGGTACAGTACAACGGATATTATGGCATACAACACACCGATGCAAAAATTAATGTATTAGACCCTTATGAGTTTGTAAAATTGCAATGTGAATTATTCCCTACATCAGGACCACTAAATTATTTGACTTCACGTAATATGACTCTGGATGATTATAAAAATATTCCGATGGTAAACTGGCAGGATTATTTATTTCAACAAGCAGCCATTCAAAATCATTATCTCTCGGTAAGCGGTCAAACAGACAAAACATTATACTCGGTATCTGCATCCTATTTTGATCAGACAGGGGTAATTATCACTTCCGGAAGCAAACGATACACAGCCCGAATGAATCTTGAACAACGGTTGAGTGATATTTTCAAAATGGGATTCACCAGTTCGTTTTCTGATGGAATTATTAGCGGACCAAATCCGGATAGTCAATCCAGTACTTTACTTTATACTATGTGGAGTACCCGCCCTTTTGTGTACCCAAACGAAAGTCTGACTCAGTTGGAAAACCCTGTAAATACTGATGCCGGTGACTTGCGTGCCAACCCTATTGCGAATCTTCAAGATACAAAAATCACTAATACAACTATTTCGCTTTCCGGAAATGCATTTATTGAATATGAACCTATTAATGGTTTGAAACTAAGAATAACCGGTGGGATAACCAGTTTAAATCTGAACAATTCAGCTTTTTATGGTCCCAGAACACAGACAGCACGCTTTACTTCCACTGGAGTGAATGGTAGAATAAGTGAAACCAATAATTTATCTTACCTGAATGAAAATACACTGACATATAATACTACCCTAAATAAAGATCATAAAATAAATGTAGTTGGAGGATTTACGATTTCAGGCCGAACCTTTACCGGAGATAGTTATGGGGCAACAAACTTACCATATCCTACACTTGAAATGAATGACCTGGTTGATGGTATTGCCACCAAAGTTATTTCTAGCGCTGGAGAATGGCGACTTATGTCATTTTTGGGTCGTGCAAACTATTCCTACAAGTCTAAGTACTTAGTTACAGCATCTTTCAGAGCTGACGGATCTTCAAAATTTTCAGTCGGAAACCGTTGGGCTTATTTCCCTTCAGGTTCATTTGCCTGGGTTGCTACAGAAGAGCCGTTTATGAAATCGATAAAGAATACGGTTGATAACCTTAAATTTCGAACTAGTTGGGGACGCACAGGGAATAACAATGTATCAGATTTTGCCAGTCAGGGTCAACTATTAAGTAATGGAAAGATTTATCCATTTGGTGGAGTAACAACAAATACAGCCATGATAATGACTCAAATGGACAATGTGGCTCTTAAATGGGAAACTACTGAGCAATTTGATGCCGGAATGGAAGTTAGTCTGTTGAAGGGTCGAATAAAAGTGGAACTTGATTATTATAAGAAAAATACCTTTGATTTGCTGTTGAATTCTTATCTGCCCTATTCTTCGGGTTTTGCAACAGCAGCCAAAAATATAGGTAGTGTTCAAAATCAGGGCATGGAATTTACATTAAACACGATAAACCTAAAAACCAAATCATTTGAATGGAGTAGTTCCTTTAATATATCTACGAATGACAATAAAGTGCTTTCACTTGCAGATGGTCAGCGTTCTATGACCTCTACACTGTCTTTGTTTGCATCAACTCCGGCTTACATTGCAATCGTTGGACAACCGTTGGGATTAATGTATGGTTATGTATATGACGGGTTACTTCAGGAATCAGATTTTTATAAAGATGCCAGTGGAAATTACACCTTAAAACCTAATGTAGCAGTTGACAGACCCAGTGTTAGGCCCGGATATATGAAATTCAAAGATATCAATCATGATGGAAAAATTGATGCCAATGACCGTACGATTATCGGGCATGCTAATCCAAAATTTATTGGGGGATTCAATAATAATATAAAGTGGAAGAATTTTGATATGACTCTCTATTTTCAATGGTCGTACGGGAATGATATTTTGAATGGGAATAAATATGCCTACACAGCTGCCAGTGTGTTAAATACGAATGGTTCAACTGATTTATTAAGAAGGTGGACTCTCACTAATACCAATACCGATATACCGGTGGCAGGTTCACAACGTACGAATACAAACTATAACAGTTGGATGATAGAGGATGGGTCCTATTTCAGATTTAAATCGTTACAGTTGGGTTATACTTTCCCAAATAGATTAATGAAAATACTCCGCATAAACAAGATTCGGGTTTATACTACTTTGAACAATATTTACGTGCTTACCAAGTACTCCGGTTTTGATCCCGAAGTATCCACTCAATTTTCCAATATGACACGTGGTTTTGATTATTCCAGCTATCCACGGTCTTTATCAGCAGTATTCGGTCTAAATGTTAACTTTTAATTGATTCGGAAATGAAAAAAATAAGCTATATTCTTTTTATCAGCATTGCTTTAGGGCTTGGCAGTTGCAATTTTTTAGAGGTAGAACCAACGAGTTTTATAAGTCCTTCAAACTATTTCAACACTGAAGCAGATGGTGAACAAGTGTTGAACGGAGTTTATAATACACTCACCAGTAATTCACTCTATGGACGAAATTTAATCGTAGAATTAGATTTGTATTGTAATGATTTGGCAATTCAGAGTAGCAGTTCTTCTGCGGGTGTACCTTTTTTTGATTTCACACCTTCCGATGCATTGGTAACGGGAGTATGGCAAAGTTTATACGATGGTATCAACCGGGTCAATGTATATTTAGATAACATTGATAAAGTGCCAATGAATGCGACAAAAAAAGCCATAAGAATAGGAGAAGCCCGTTTTTTAAGAGCGCTTTTCTATTCTCATTTGGTTCAGAATTGGGGAGATGTTCCGTTGAGACTTACTCCCACCAAAAATCCTAATGATGTGCATATTGCCACCTCAAAATCGGATACCATATTTGCACAGATTGTTCGCGATTTAACCTATGCAGAAAGTGTACTTCCGTTGCCATCTGCCATGCTCTCAATAGAAAGATCGAGTCGTATTTCCAAAACTGCAGCTCAAGCAATGCTTGCACGGGTATATCTTCGTCATGCCGGCTGGCCTTTCAACCAGACACAATCTCCCACTGACAATCAATCATATTACGCAAAGGCTGCTTATTATGCACAGAAAGTGATTCAATCCAACGAACATTCATTGAATACCGATTATACCAATGTGTTTATGAATCTAATTCAGGATAAATACGACCGGACTTTCAACGAAATAATATTAGAGGTGGAATTTTTCGGAAATGGCAAGCAGGATAATTTTTCAGCTTATGGCAACTTTACAAGTTATACAATTCCTTACATAAGAAATGGAATCCAGATTACGTATGGTACGACTTATAATACACTCAGTTATTATAATATGTTTGATGCCACCGATGTGCGCAGGGACTGGAATATTGCTCCTTATCAGTTTCCAAGTAACAAATATGAAAATGGTCATGTTGCTATGACAACAACCAAACGATATCTCGGGAAGTATTACCGCGAGTTTGAAACCTATTTACCTCAATATCAAAGTTATTGTCCTATTAATTTTCCATTAATACGTTACCCGGAAGTATTACTCATCTATGCCGAAGCCGATGCTATGGCTAAGCAGGCAGTATCCGACAGTGCATTTTGGGCTATTAATCTTGTACGTGCAAGGGCAAAAGCACCGGTATTAGATAAATCAAAAGATCCAACTCTTAGCGATGTAACTAATTTTATAAAGAAAATTCAGGATGAGCGTGCTAAAGAATTATTTTTCGAGGGTCACCGTCGCCAGGATTTAATACGTTGGAATATATTAGTACCGGTAATGAAATCAATGGCAACAGATGCAAATTACATTTCGACTAATCCTGCAATAATTACAAGGGTGAACAGTAAGTTTATGATTTTACCTTATCCCGAAGAAGAAATGAGTACCAATAACCTGATGAAGGGCAAACAAAATGTTGGCTGGTGAAAACAATTAAAAATTTTAAAAAATCACAAATATGAAAGTATCTAATCTTATATTAATCTCAATTGCTTCCATTTTCTTTGTTTCATGTACTAATGATGAAGCGATTAATACACCAACTGCATTTTTCACACCTGATACTATTTCCTGTAAAGCACTTTCAAAAGATACCTTTAGCTGTAAAGCAGGATCCGAACTTATTTTCAGGTATCATGGAGATTGTGATTACATTACTTTTTGGTCAGGCGAACCAGGAAAGGAATATATTAACAAAGACCGTATCAGTATTCCGGTAGATTCTGCTTATATGGAATTTATATCTTATTCTGCTTATGGGAATACTGCTCAGCCACGTCCACTGAGTGTATATGTTTCCAATACATTTCAGGGGAATTACAGTTGGGTTGGGATTAATGATATCACCGTAAAATGGGATACTGTTACTCCTGCCAATACACCAAATTACAACAGTAGTTTAATTCCATTCCCATCCGGCAAAATAAGTCTTTCCAAATACAACGGAAAAGGTTTTTATATAGCCTTTAAGTATGTATCAGATTCGTTGTCCGGTACAACACGACAGGTAAGGATAAGCAATTTTGCTGTAAAAGGATATACCAGCATTGGAATAATAACCATGGCTGACACGCCTACAGCAGGGTTTGTTCCGGTTAATATTGCCGGCCCATCAGTGTGGTCAAATACTACTACCACACTGGATATTCATGGAGCAACTCAAAAAAAGGAAGAAGATTGGTTTATTAGCAGCGAAATTGCGCTTGGACGACTCAATCCCGACAAAGGTGCGCCAATAAAAACCCTGTCTGATAATATCAGCGATTTTCGATATACATACTCTGTGCCAGGTGTCTACCATATTACTATCGAAACGATAAACTCTCGCTATGGTATAAGTCAATCTAAATTACAGAATATGACCCTTATTGTCAACTAATTCAGAATTACTATGAAAAAGAAAAACACTTTTTTGATCATTATCCTGCTGGCATCACTTGCAGGTATTATACACGCGAATAAATACTATATTTCGCCATCAGGAAATGATTTGAATGTCGGTAGTGTAAAGTTACCATTCAAAACTATTTCTCAGGGAGCACTTATGGCTCAGGCTGGTGATACGGTGTATGTGTTGGAAGGTGTTTACCGCGAACGGGTGGCACCAGCTCGCGGAGGCGTAGCCGGGAAACCAATCGTGTATATGGGCGAACCCAATAAGAATGTGGTGATTAAAGGTTCGGATATCTGGACACCCTCATGGAATAAATCGGCATCTACGGTTTATTATGCCATACCCAATGAAAGTATGTTTAACGACGATTGTTATGTCGATAATAAAAATCCATTCAAGGTGGCCAGTTCATCCACACCTTACAACCGACAAGGTAAAGCAGAGGTATATTTTGGATATAAAGGAGATACAACGCTTGTTTATAGCATTGGTCAGGTGTTCGTAGATGGGAAAATGTATATACAAAAGCCATTTATAAGCGAGATGAATGCCACAGAGCAAACCTGGTTTTATGACCGAAAAACAGGGAATCTGTATGTTCATTTTATCGATGATAAACCAACTGCACACACAGTTGAAATTTCTACACGAAGGAGGATTTTTGCACCACACTTACGAAAGCTAAGCTATATCACTGTACAGGGCTTTGTGATGGAACATTGCGGGAATCAGTATCCGGCCAACTTTTGGGAAACAGCTCATCCCGAGTGGCAACAAGCCGGAGCATTAGGAACGCGTTCTGGAAGGTATTGGATCATTAAAAATAATATGATACGTTTTGCTAATGGTATTGGTGTTGATTTTGGGAATGAAGGAAATAGTGGGGTTGATTTAGAAACCGGTGCTAACGGGACAGCATCAAGTGCTGGTTATCATATTATTGATTCCAATTATATCTGTGATAACGGAGCTGCCGGAACAGCGGCTTATGGGGCAAACAGTATTACGATTACAAATAATGTGTTTGAGCGAAATGTAAACCTGATGTTTTTTGGCAATAAACGCTGGGAGTCAGCCGCTATAAAAATGCATGGTGCTAAAAACAGTCTGGTTGCCCACAATCTCTTCCGGAACAATTATGGAGAATGGACAGTTTGGTTTGATGGTGGTGCAGGACCCAACACCCGGGTACATGGAAACCTGATTATCGGAGGAAACGGAGTTGCCGGACTGAAGGGGTTTGATATGGAGATAGGGGTACCCTCCGCAAATTATGTGCTGGTGGATAACAATATTATGATGAATCAAGACTATGGTATATCAATGCGAAATTCAGGAGGTATTACTGCTCTTCATAATTTGATATTAGGGTCATCGGTAATGGGTATCTACGATTATATGGATAAAACCCGTGCAGGCTGTGAATCTGATTACCAGTATTATTACAACAATGTAGTATTAAACTGCAAAGGATTGGTTGATGCTTATCCACCCAATATTTTCAATGTAGCGCCCTATAATTACACATCATCAGACCGAAGATTTGATTATAATCTGTATCAGGCGGCAACATCAAATAAAAAATTTAAACTGGAAACCGTTGACTCACTCTATTTTTCAGGATGGCAAACATACTGGAAAGGTTATAATAGCAATGTGAATTATGATTTGAACAGTAAATTGATTACTTCCACGACTTATAATGTCAATACAACTGCTCTAACTATGCAACTGAATGTAGGAAGTGACTTTACTGCTGCCAAAACTTTTGCTTATGGAGGTATGGATAATGACTTTTTGGGCAATGTGCTAAAAAATGATGGAACAGCACTGCCTGGTCCATTTCAGAATCTTACAACGGGAACTAATCAAATCAGCTTATGGAGTGGCTTAAAACCCCTGGATGTATATGTAAAACCCTATGATTCAATTACTACAGATACAGGTAATATAGTTGAATTCAGTAATTTAAATGTATATTTCAATCAAGTTGATAAAAGCATACATATTGATTATGCAGCCACATCCAGTGTATTGAACGTTAAGGTAGCAATTTATTCCGTGTTGGGAAAAATGGTTTACAATAACAGCTATAGTATCAATAATCAAGCTAGGTTTAATACTGAAATAAATACTTCGTCATTTAGCCCGGAATTATATATAGTCAGAGTTCAAACAGACAAAGAGACGTATTCGAGAAAGATACTTGTAGCAAAATAACAAAAAAAAACATTTTAATATTATGAATAGGTTTTATATAGCCATTTTCTCTTTTTGTCTGCTTTCATTTTCAATGATAGCCAATACCTACTATGTTTCAAAAACCGGAAACGACAAGAACAAAGGAACTCGTAAATCACCTTTTCTCAGCATAAGCAAAGGTGCTGAAAAAGCTGAACCCGGCGATACGGTATTTGTTTGCGAAGGAGTCTATCGTGAGAGAGTGTCTCCTCCATGGGGTGGGCTTGCCGGTCGTCCAATCGTGTATATGGGAGAGCCGAATAAGAATGTTATCATAAAAGGATCTGACGTGTGGAAACCCAAATGGAACAAACTGTCTGCCTCCATTTATTATGCCGTTCCGGATGAGAAAATGTTTAATGACGATTGCTACAAAGACAATAAAAATCCATTCAAAGTAGCAAGCTCATCAACACCATACCAGCGCGAAGGAAAAGCAGAGCTTTATTTTGGATTTCCGGGTGATTCAACGATTGTATATACCATCGGACAGGTGTTTGTAGATGGCAATATGTTTATTCAGCACCCCTTCTTATCTGAGGTGAAGGAAAATGAAAATACCTGGTATTACGATACGAAATCCGGGAATATCTATATTCATTTTTCCGACGATAACCCTGAAAAGAAAACAGTTGAAATCAGTACCCGTCGACGCATTTTTGCTCCACACAAACGTCAGTTGGGTTATATTACCGTACAGGGTTTTGTTATGGAACATTGTGCTAATCAGTACTCTGCAAATTTTTGGGAAGCAAAACATCCCGAGTGGCAACAAGCCGGTGCCTTGGGAACTCGATCGGGTCACCATTGGGTTATCAAAAATAACGTGATACGATTTGCTAATGGATCAGGGATTGACTTTGGTAATGAAGGAAACAAAGATGTCGATTTGGAGACAGGCGAAAACGGGCAGGCATCAGGAGCAAGAAATATTGTCATTGACTCCAATTGGATCACCGATAATGGGGCAGCAGGTACAGCAGCCTATTATCCTCAATATATCACTTTCAGTAATAATGTAGTAGAAAGGAATATTAATTTGAATTTCCTGGGCAAGAAAAGGTGGGAAAGTGGAGCTGTTAAAATGCATTCGCCAAGTAATACTATCGTGACAAACAATTTGTTGCGCGACAATTACGGAAAGTGGGGAATGTGGTTCGATCAGGGTGCCGGTAAAAACACCCGGGTACATGGCAATTTAATTATCGGAAGTAAGGTTGGATTTGATCAGGAAATAGGAACGGCTTCTGTTGATAAGCTGATTCTTGATAATAATGTTTTGATTGACAACACTATCGGTATAGGATGCCGCGAGTCGGGAGGAATTACAGCCATACATAATTTAATTTTGGGTAGTACAGATGCCGCTGTGAAAAATCACGTTGACAAATCGAGAGGCGGTAGCTGGTCGAGCGATATCCATTATTATTTCAACAATGTTATTGCCGGATGTAAAACTGCCTTAAGTATTTGTTCGCCTGACTATTATCGTTCTTCCGACCGAAGGTTCGACTTCAATGTGTATCAGGTCAATGCAAACGAAAAGCAGTTCAAGATCAATGAAGATTCCAAAGACTCATTGTCATTTACTGCATGGAAAATGCGCTGGAATGATTATAACAAAGCTGAGTTTTGCGACAAAAACAGTGTTGTGTTAAATGAAATACGTTATGAGTTTGACAAATCAAATCTGAAACTATACATCTCTGTACCACAAGCATTTTTTCAGATCAAAACACTTCATTACCAAACTGTAATAAATGACTTTATGAACAATGCCATTCCTACAGAAAATGCACAGCCGGGTGCTTTTCAGAACCTGAAAGCAGGTATGAATGAAATCAAGTTGTGGGATGGATTAAAACCGCTAAAGTGTAACGAGCTGCCTTATAAATAATTAATATCTATTTAAATTTAATTAATCATTAATTAACATTATTACATTATGAAAACAAAAATTACGACTTTACTCTTTTTAGCGATTTGTTCGCTGTCTCTTTTCTCGACGAATTATGTGGTAAATACCAATGCTAATTCTGGTGCTGGTTCCCTTCGACAGGCAATTACTGATGCCAATGCTGATGCTTCTGTGCCGCACACCATTACATTTGATGCAAGTTATACCATTACACTGGGCTCTAGTTTATCTGTAAGTAAAGTTATGACTATTGATGGTGGAGCAAATACAATAAATATTAATGGATATAGTTCTTCTTTAAATAGCCTAACTAATTCAGCTGTGCTTACATTAAATAATCTGATATTTAATAATTTTATTTCGAGCTATTCAGCAAATGCTACTGCAACAAATTGTACTTTCAAAAATACGGCTAATGCGGTGAAAGTGAATACTAGTGTTACTTTCAGTGCAACCAACTGTATATTTGACAGCAACACCGGCTCCTCAACACTTGGTGCTTCAGTCACATCGGCATCAGGTTCGGCAGTTATTCAATTAAGTGGTTGTACTATTACGAATAACACCGGTGTACCTGCTGTTTACCACAAAGGAACGAGTACAGGAACATTGACTCTTACAAATTGTACTGTAAGCGGAAATACTTCGACTACCGGTCCGGCTATTTATAATGCAGGAAATGGAAGTGGTAGCTTATTATCAATATCAAATTCAATTATCAAAAATAATACAAATTCTTCAGCTTCAGTTTATGGTGGTGGGATTGGTAGTGGAGCCGTAACAACAATTAGCAATTGCCAGATTTCAGGCAATACAGCCGTTCGTGGTGGTGGTATTGCTTTGTTAGCGGGAGGTGCGAACGCAAAAAGTAAGCTAACCATGTCCGGCTGTACCATTAGTGAAAATACTATAACCGGTACGTATGGTTGTGGTGTTTATCTGCAAGGTGTAACAAGCAATTATACTGATAACTGTACCATAACCAATTGTACTATATCAGGCAATTATACTTCAGTTGCAAGTAGTGTTGGTGGAGGTATTGAAATTGGCGCAGGAGGTAATACTTCCTGGACACCAACCATTACTTTAACAAACTGTAGCATTACGGGTAATTGGGTTCAGGGAAATCCAACAAATTCTACTAATGCCGGTGGTGGTATTGATGTAGCAAAAGGCACTGCAGTAGTGAATTATTGTATCATCGCCGGAAATAACAGTAACAGCAGCAGCGCAAGTAAAGACTTAGCTTCGGCAACTTCTACCACAGGTAGAAATTTGTATGGTGGTTCACCTAACTGGAATTCTACTACGACTACAGGCAATATTGCAACATCAGGAACAATCACAACATGGTCGGGTACAATTTCGGATATTATAAACACCACCTTAACCGATAACGGAGGTACAACAGCTTTGCCCGATGGAAGTTATGTGAAAACTCATGCTTTGGTAGCAGGATGTGTAGCCATTAATCCTGATGCAACAGGTGTGAGCGGAATGCCAACTACCGACCAACGCTTATTTAGTCGTGATGCCACACCTGATATGGGGGCTTATGAACGGATAGTATTAGCCACGCCAACTGTGGGGGCACCTTCTACTTCAGCAACGGGTTTTACTGCAAATTGGTCAACTGTAACTAATGCACTTAGTTATGATGTTAAAGTATATCAGGATGGTTCCTATGTAAAAACGGTAAATGTAGCCAATCCTGCTGCAACATCAGTTTCAATTAATGGTCTGCAATACAATACAACTTATACTTTTACTGTAACAGCCATTGCTAATAATGTAAGCTATTTTAGTTCAAATGAATCGATATCGTCAGCACCTGTAACAACTGATTTAGGAACCAAAACTGCCAATCCAACTCAAAATACATCAGTACGGACCAATAACAAAACAATCTACCTGTCTGAGCCGGGAATCATAGAAGTTTATAATCTGCAGGGTTGTCAATTATTTAAGTCCGGAGTTACAACGATGCTTGTAGTAGATTTACCAGCAGGTATTTATGCGATAAGAGTTAATCTGAAAAATAACAGCATACAAAAACAAATCATTTTATAAATTAACTGTAATTTCCACCTTATGTAGAAGTGAGGTGGAAATTTAATCATTAAAAACAAAATATTATGAAAACAAAAATTACATTAATCATTCTTTCCACTATTTGTTCGATAGCCGTTTTTTCGAACAATATTACAGTTACTAATGGCAATGACACCGGTTTAGGATCGTTGCGTGCAGCTATTGACACCCTGAACAAATACACAGGGCCTCACACCATAACTTTTGATAACTCTTATATAATTACACTGGCAACAGCACTGTCTGGTATAAGCAAAGAAATGACAATTGATGGACAAACAAACAATGTAACTATAGTTGGATATAGCACATCAGTCAATAGTATATCAAACTCTGCGGTACTTCGATTAAACAATCTGACATTCGACAAATTGGTTTCCAGTTATTCCGGAACAACCACAGCTACAAATTGCATTTATAAAGAGGCAGCGTATAGTGCTGTGAAGGTGAATGCGATCACTTATACGGCTAATAATTGCGTCTTTGATAATAATACAGGATCAACAGTACAAGGTACGGCAATTACCTCGACAACTTCTGCTGCCATCATCGTATTGAACGGATGTAAGATTACGAATAACATTTCGAGTGGTGGAGCAGCCATTTATCACAAAGGTCAGGGTATCGGAACATTGACTATTTCAAATTGTATTATTAGTGGAAATCAAAATACAAGTGCATCAACAGTTTATGGTGGAGGAATTGCTACGGCTGCACCTACCACGATTACTAACTGTGCAATTTATAATAATTCAGCTAGTCGGGGAGCTGGTATTGCCCTATTGGTTGGAAATACTACAACCAAATGCAGTCTTAGCATGACCGATTGTACCGTTAGTGGAAATACAGCCAATACCTATGGAGGGGGATTGTATATACAAGGTGCCTCAACCGATTTGACTGGGCTAACCACGCTGACAAATTGTACATTTTCAGGAAACTCAAATACAAATGCTATTAACGGTGGCGGTGGAATTGGTATTGGTGGTGGTGCTTCAGGAACTGTCTGGAATTGTAATATTGTTGTGAATAACTGTACGATAACAGGTAATACCTCTTCTGGGAACACAAGCACTTCAGTAGGTGGAGGTATTAGCAAGGATGGTGGAACAACAGTTTCTCTAAAAGTAAACTATTGTATTGTTGCTGGGAATAATAGCAATAGTACAGTTGCAGGAAAAGACATAACCAGTTCTGCCGGCTTTACGTCCTCAGATACAGGTAGAAACTTATATGGTGGAACCCCTTCCTGGGGAGTACCTGTTCCCGTCGGTGATGTAGCCTTTTCCGGCGATATCTCGACCATTCTAAATACCACTCTGGCTGATAATGGCGGAAAAACTGCTTTGCCTGATGGTAGTTTTGTGAAAACTCATGCTTTAATTGAAGGAAGTGCTGCCATTGACCCAACAGCGGCAAGCTCAGGGCTACAAACTACCGACCAACGCGGATTTGTGCGTGATGCCACCCCCGATATGGGAGCATTTGAATATGGAGCTATTTCAGCTGTTCATCAGGTTGTTGACCAAAAGCAATTGTTTGTTGTAAAGAATGGCATTCAATCGCTCGTTGATGGTACGCTGGAGGTGATTAGCATTAGCGGTCAGATTTTGAAGAAAGTAGAGCTAAAAACCAATCAAACTATCTCTGTTCCATCCGGATTACATATTGTACGTTTGCGTTCTGCCGAAGGCAATTCTGTTCAAAAGGTTGTATTCTGAAAAAATGACTATCTCTGATTGAATTTTAATTTAATCAGAGATAGTTGTCAGCTACATCTTTAGTTCTAGTCATTTTATTTATAAGCATTTGATTTAGTGAGAACGCTACTTTTTTTATACTGACATTCGTCAGTATTACTTTGTATTCCCAAAATGAAAAGCCGAGAATGTATTGAGCGGGATGGAGGATGACCTATTGCTAAACAACCATTGAACACAATTATCAACGAATCTTAAAATATTCAGAAATTAATATGAAAAAATTGGTATTGATATTTTTAGTCCTGTTTTTTCCTTTTCAAAATGCATTTCAACAGGAAATCAAAAACCTGTTGGATTTAAAGAAATCATCCGATAATATGATTTTCAGTCGGTTGGATAAGGCACCCAGAACTCCGGCTTTTGAGTGTGAAGGATACTGGTCGTGGTGCGGATCAGCAGTGAAAGGTGATGACGGAAAATTTCATATTTATGTTTCCCGTTTCCCGAAGAGCTTACCCTTTCATCCGGGCTGGATGGTTGCTTCTGAGGTGATACATGCTGTATCCGATGTTCCGCAGGGACCGTATCGTTTTAGCGATGTAGCTTTGCCGGCACGTGGCGCACAGTATTGGGATGGACGCATGACACACAATCCCGCCATACAGAAGTATAAAGGAAAGTATTACCTGTTTTATATTGGTTCAACCCATCCTTTTGCCGAGCCAAGCTACAACGAACTAACGCTCGATAGTAAGTGGTGCATTGTGGCACGCTCCAACAAACGCGTCGGACTGGCCGTTTCAGACAGTCCCTACGGGCCGTGGAAACGTATGGATAAGCCGATTCTTGAACCCAAACCAAACACCTTTTACAGTTATCTGACTTCAAATCCTACCCCCTTTATTCAGGAGGATGGGTCGGTTATGATGGTTTTCAAAGGCCGTGGACACAAAAAAGACAATACTTATACGTCTATGTCATTGGGCATTGCTTATGCTTCAACTCCAATGGGTCCGTATAAGGTGCTGAATAATGATCAACCTATATTTGACGTAGAAAAACAAGGCGAAGCGGAAGATCCGTTTTTGTGGAAAGATAAATCAGGGTATCACTTGATTTTTAAAGATCAACTTGGCAAATATACCGGCGAAAAAGGAGGCGGTGTTTTGGCACATTCGAAAGATGCCATTCACTGGCAAATAGACAAATCGCCCAAAGCCTATTCACGAACCGTTGAATGGGAAGATGGGACTATCAGCACGCAAGGACAGTTGGAACGACCGTTCATTGTGTTTGATAATGGACAACCGGCTTATTTATTTTTTGCCACCATGGATGGTCCCGGTGGTTTCAACAATGCCACTAAATCATGGAATATGGTAATACCATTGAAAAAGTGAGGAAAAAATATAGATATGAATAAAAACAATTCACATAAAAATTAACCGTTCATGAAATTCAAAGCAATACTGGCGTTCTTATTGGTTTTAAGCAACTTAGCTCTATTCTCTCAAAACACGGTAAAAACAAAAAATGACCCCGATGCCTATAAAATGGAACACGCTCAAATTGGGTTTGTAGAAAATAATAAGGTAAGTTATAAACGCACCGAGCATCCCGATGCACAATGGTTTCCAGGTGCTGGTTATGGTATGTTTATCCATTGGGGTATTGCGTCAGTTAAGCAGATAGACCTTTCGTGGCCTATGATTGGGGGGATGAAGATAGTTCAGTATAAATTGGATTCAGCCGAAGTCAGGAAATTGATGGAGGCTGGCGATTATTTTTACAAAAATGATTGTAAAGTAACTAATACCTGCATTACGCCGAATGAATACTGGGAGCAGGCAAAGCAATTTAATCCACAAAATTACAATCCCGAAGAATGGGCAAAAGCAGCCAAAGCAGCCGGTATGAAGTACATGGTATTCACCACGCGCCATCACGATGGATTTGCAATGTGGCCCAGTAAATACGGCAATTTCAGCACTAAAAACTACATGGGAGGCAAAGATTTAGTGAAGCCTTTCGTGGAAGCATGCCGTAAATATGGACTAAAGGTAGGGCTCTATTATTCCGGTCCGGATTGGTATTTTAATAAAGATTATCAGGATTTTATGTTGTATTATCTTCGGAAAATGTATTCCAATATACCCCGTCTGGATGAAAATTTGCAAGTTCGCACGACTGAAAAAAGCGAAGCAGAAAAACAGGCTCATTATGATGAAGTAGCTCTTTATCTTAAGGGTCAGTTAACAGAACTCCTTTCCAATTACGGAAAAATAGATATCATTTGGTTTGATGGTGCACCTGATATACCCAAAGGAAATAAAGCGTGGAAAAAATGTATTACTATGGATGAAATACACGCACTTCAACCGGGAATTCTGGTGAGTCCACGATTCTTTGGTTATGGCGATTTTAAAACGTTCGAAGCTAATCTACCTAAAAACGTTATCAAACAAAATGGGTGGTCGGAATTTTGCAGTACAGTGGCGCAATGGACATGGGGTATTACCAAGGTGCCTTTGAAGACTCCTACAGCAATTTTAGAAGAATTTATAAAGGCTCGCTCGCTAAACATGAATTACTTGTTGAACTTTGGTCCAACTAAAGATGGCGTTATTAATGAAGAGATGACCAATCGATTGAATGAAATTACGAATTGGATGAAAGTGAATGGAGCTTCTTTAACGGATTGTATGGCTTTGAGTGATGCTGAAACAGCTACGGTTTATGCAACGGCAAAAGATCAGCATCGGTATTTGTTTTTATTAGCTGGCAAAAAATATGACCAAATACAATTGACAAGCACTGAAAAAGTGAAAAGTGTAAGGCTTTTGGCTACCGGAAAGAACCTGAATTATAGTACAGAAAATGGCAAACTGACAATTTTAGAAAAAGACGTAGCAAGAACATCTCTTGCCGATGTGATTGATGTAGAATTAAAAAAATAGATAAATATTATGGTACGAAATGGCTTTCTAATTATTGCATTTGTATTTTTAGCAGTTACTGTAACTGCCAAAAACTACTATGTTGCCACATCCGGTAACGATTCTAATACCGCATTATCATCATCAACACCCTGGCAAAGTATAGACAAGGTGAATGCTATGATGGGCAGTTTTGTGTCGGGCGACAGCATTCTCTTCAACCGGGGGGATGTATTTTATGGTTGTGTAAATGTAACCTGTTCAGGTGCATTGTCATCAAACCCTATCATCTTTTCGGGCTATGGTTCTGCTGCCAAAGTACCATTTATTAGCGGTTCATTGCCGATAACAAATTGGGTGCTTCTGAAAAATAATATCTGGCGTGCGTATTTTAATAATCATTCAAATTATCCAACCAAAGTTCTGACTATAAACGGAATATATCAGGAAATAGGACGTTGTCCGAACAGATCTACGCTTAATGATAGGAACGGACTGAATGGTTGGCGTGTGATTAGCGGCAAGGTTGGCGACTCGATTCTGGTAGATAAAAATTTGACAGCTACACCAAATTTTACCGGTGCTACAGTAATTTTTAAGCCTACGTTTTATGATATGATTAGCTTTAGCAATATACTACACAGTGGAACCCAGATTTATTTCAGAGGGCATTCAACCTTCGATACGGGAACAGGCTACATTATTACGAACCATATTAATACGCTTGATGTTCAGGGGGAATGGTATCATGACATTGTGAAGGACAGTATTTATTTATACAGTACAACGAATCCCAATACAATGACTATTCGCGCAACAAGTTTAAATCGAATTCTTTATGCCAATGGGATTAAGAATGTCGTTTTCTCAAAACTGGGATTCAGCGAATCGAATGACACCGTTTCGGCAGCTTTTACCAATAAAGCGGGCGTGTGTTTTATTAGTCCCAATAATGTTACGGTGGATCAATGTGTGTTCCGCAATCATGGTGGTAGAACATTGTGTGCGAGCAGTGCCGCCGGACTTGGTTTTACAGTTTCAAACTCTTATTTTGAACAAAACAACGGGTCATCAATAAGGGCACAAATGGGTTCAAACATACTGATTAAAAACAATACGGTCAAGCGATGTAACTTGTTTAGTAGTTTAAGGGTGTCAGATGACCAACAAATTATAATTTCTACTTTATCCAATGCAACTGTAACAGGTAATTTAATTGATTCGGTAGGTCACAATGGTATGTATGCATATCTAACTACTAACTCAACGATAAATAAAAATATTATCAAGAATTACAGCATGGTCATAGGGGATGGTGGTGGAATTTATACTCATTATGCACATACTGCTTTGGATATATCAGAAAATATCATTTCAGATGGGGGTAATGGTAACGAAGGAAGTAATCTACAACCCAGATTAAAAACCAGATCCATGTATTTTGATGCTAAATCGGATGGTATGATTTGCCATGATAATACTTTTTATAATTCGGGCGATGCCGGTATTTTTCTTCAGACAGATACCAAAAACGTAAAGATTTATCGAAATACCATTTATGATTGTGATTATAACACCTATGGAATTTCAAAAACAAACGTAACAAGTGACACAACTCTTCATTGCAGGGATAGCATTTACAATAATATCATTGTAAATAAAAATACAGGATACAGCATCAGAAATAAGAAAATCAATCAATTGATGGGATATGTTGACTACAATTATTATTGTATGCCTTATCAAAAACAACCGCTTTTTCTGAAGCTTGAGAAATCAATCCCTTACACACAATGGGTAGATTCAGGGCTTGATATCCATTCGGTAGTTGCAGCTTATCAATTAGACTCATTAACGCAGCCGGCAAAAGATAATATTCGGTTTTTGCTGAATTCAACGATATCGAATCAGACATTTAGTTTAGGGAATATTCAGTATGGTGATGTGAAATCGAATTCATATAGCGGCTCAGTAACCCTGAAACCCTATTCTTCACTGATTTTGATAAAGAAAGGAATTACGACTTTATGGAACGCATCCGAAGATTCAGAACTGAAAATTTATCCCAATCCGAATTCAGGCCACTTTAATGTGTCTGTCCCTGATGGAAAACAATATAGTTTAGAAATACAAAATATGCTGGGGCAAAGAATCTGGAGTTGTGATGATTTTTCAAGCAGGGTGATTGATTTGAAGAATCCAGCTAGGGGGATTTATATCGCAGTACTTACTGATGGTAAAAAAAAGACAGTGAGTAAATTTTCAATACGCTAAAATTAATTTAAACAAAAGATTTTCAATTAGTTATTGAATGTTTTATAATTGGTTTTTCTACAAATTAGAAAATACACGGTTGGGAATTCCTGTTGATTTTTGCAATGAAGGTATTCACGTGAATCATACCAAATCAAACCAAGACCCAAGGGAACGGGGAAAACCCGCGTCGTTGGCTCGTTATATCTGTTTGGTTATGGGTTGAGTTAGCAGTAATCCGAAAAATGAAAAATTGATTGACTTACGTAGCTAACGAGCGAGGAAGTTAGCCATGACTTTTATATATTTGTAGCGCTCTTTGAAAGGCCGATTTTACAACTGTTGCTATCAAGCACGAGCGCAATCCTGGTTGAGATGTCTGCGATGACTTAAGTGGTGGTTCCTTTAGCAGGAAACCCCGTTCAGAATATTGATTTTCTTGCCAAAAGCACATCTCCAAAGAGTTTTTTTAAAAAACTGCAAATTATGACAGACGTAGACAAAATTTCAATGGAAGTTGTCAATCCTCAAGCAGCAGGAATTGACATTGGCAGTCGCTCACATTGGGTGGCAATTGGACAGGGTCCAACTGATTTTAAAGAATTTGGTGTGTATAATGAAGATTTATTCGCTATTGCACAATGGCTCCGAGAAAGCGGTATTAAAACCGTGGCAATGGAAAGTACTGGTACGTATTGGCAATCGCTTTATGCAGTGCTTATGGCAGAAGGTTTTCAGGTAATTTTGTGTAATGGAAAATTCACCAAGAATATCAAAGGCAAGAAAACGGATATTCAGGATTGTCAGTGGATTCAGAAATTGCACAGCATTGGCTTACTTTCAGGAAGCTTTTTACCGGACGAGGCGACAGAACAACTTCGTACTTTTTGCCGACATCGTTCCAATCTTCTAGCTTCGGCAGCATCTGCTTCCAAGAAAATGCAGAAATATCTACGGTTGCTGAATCTCAGATTGGATGTGGTGGTCAATGATATTTGCGGACTTACAGGCATGGCAATTATCAAAGCCATTTGCAACGGAGAAAAGAATCCTGAGACACTGGCTGATCTTCGTCATCACAACTGCAAAAAATCGAAAGAAGAAATTGCAAAAGCCTTGCATTCCAATGGACGGCAAGACTATCTTTTTACGCTGAAACAAGAGTTGGAAATGTACGAACTGTTTCAAGCCAAGATTGCCCAATGCGACATTGAGATTGAGAGAATGCTCAATGAAACCATTGACAATGACGAGAATAAGAAGCAGCATTATATTGAGAAAAAAGCGTACAAAAAAATCAACAAAAACACGCCCAAGGATATTGATTTAAACCTGCTGGCTTATCAGCATTTTGAAGGTGTAGATTTAATGGCTATTGAAGGAATGAGTTATTCCACGGTGCTTGCATTAATCAGCGAAGTGGGTGTAGATGGAATAAAACGCTTTCCTACAGCTAAACATTTTGCCAATTGGCTTCGACTGGCACCCAATAACAAAATTAGTGGTGGAAAAGTGCTTTCGAGCAAAGTACCCAAAGGGAGTAATCGGTTGAAAATTGCTCTTCGGAATGCTGCAAATGCTATTGGAAACCTGAAAGATTCAACACCTTTGCGAGATTTCTTTCAAAGAATTAATTTCAGAAAAGGTAGAGTTTCGGCAATTAGTGCTACTGCAAGAAAACTTGCTGTGATAATTTGGAATATGGTGGTAAAAGCTGTTCCTTATCACAACCCTGAGGAATACCTATTCAGAGACCAGAAAAAGAAACTAGGATTACTTAAAAGAATCCAAAAACAAATAACTAAATTTGAACTCGAAAGCACCGACTTTCAATTTTCTAATTGATTAATTATCAATTATTTATTTGGTCGTTAGTCAGAAGTGTAAAAAAATAAATACCATGAAACAGAATCTCATTTTTGCATTATTTATATTAAGTCTGACAACTAATGGAATCGGACAGACAACAAGTAAAATTTCGACAATGGATTGCTCAAATATGACTCAAAATTCGAGTTATAAATACGGAAATGACTCCTTGCCGACTGTAGAATTAACAAGACAAGTAAGTAATGTTTTAACACCTGTGTATTATATTAACGGAATAAAAAGTAATTCGTCTTTTTTGAGAACGTTTAATCCGAAATTCATTGACAGCATTAGGGTTGATAAAAAAGAAATTAAAATTGACAACACAAAACATTATGGACAGATTTACGTAAAAACAAAAAGTGAATATAATCCCAAGCTAATTTCGTTGACTGAATTAAAACAAAAATACACGAAACAATCAGGTATGTCGACAATTTTCATGATTGACAATGACATAATAAAAGAAAACTATCCAGATTATTTTGTTGACGAGAAATACATTCTCAAAATTATAGTTGACATACTTGAAAATAAAAAAGAAAAACTTCATGTTCAAATTATTCGACTTATAACTAGGACAGACGAAAACATAAAACAAGCTAATGAAATTATAATCAGAGGTAACAATGAGCAACTAAAATAACAAAACACTACTGCTAATTCACGCTTCGGTAGTTATACTACTTTTGAATATAGAAATTTGCATGCAACACCGCAGAAACAACAAACCAAGAGAGAATTAATACGCATCAGCAGGTGTTTACACAGCGGTTTTCGTATTTACCAATTTTTATTTGGGAGTTTCCAAACAAAACATCCAAAATTTACAATTCAGGTAAAATAAAACAATACCCATTAAAATCCACATCGTGAAAAAATTAATTGCATTTCCCCTGTTTTTAAGCCGTTACCGCATAGTTTTAGTATTTCTGTTTGTAATTCTCACAACACAAAAGAGTTTTGCCGAAAATAAGCATATTAAAATTTCCTCCAATGATAAAAACTGGATTAAGACCTTTAAAACTGCTTTCCAAAATCATATAAATAAATCAACTTCAGATACATTGTTTCTTGATTTTAAAGCAGGTGTATATTCTTTGAATGAAAGTTTGAAATTTTCAGCAGACAAATCAAACACTCTAAATTCACCTGTAGTTATCTCCGGCAAGTCGAATGTAATTATTTCGGGGTCTAAGCTGCTTAATAACAAAGCTTTTCGTGCAATTTCAAATCCGCTTATAAAAAGCAGGATTTTAAGTACAAGTGCTCAGACTAAAGTGTTGGAATATGACCTCAGGGCTGACGAGATTAGTGATTTAGGAGAAATGAGCTGTATCGGTTTTGGCAGAGTCGCTCCAATTGCTCCACCTATGCTATTTTATAACGGCAAACGGATGGTATTGGCTCGTTACCCGAATGAAGGTGATCGTTGCCTGCTTAAAACCCGTACAACAGTTATTCCTATTAAGAAAATAATTGATACAGGTATAAGTAAAATAGAAACCCCCATTAACTCGGAAGGTCAAAAACCGCAAGAAGGTTCTGGCGGTATATTCGAATACACTGATAATCGTGTTGAAAAATGGCTGGGAGCAAAGGATATATGGCTCGATGGGATTTTCACAAGAGATTGGGCTTGGTCTTACAACAAGGTCGATAAAATTGATACTTTAAAGAAAACCATCTCTTTGTTATACACAGAGAAATATGATTTAACCGCAGCAAATTCGTTCTTCTTTGCCAGTAATTTAATCGAAGAAATTGATGTTCCCGGTGAATATTACATTGACAGAACTAACGGAAAACTTTATTTTTATCCTCCTCAAGATTTTAATATCAATAGCTCTGAAATTGCACTTTCTTGCAATACGCAAAATTTTATTGAACTAATTGGACTGAGCAATATTAAGTTTAACGGGATTCATTTTGAGTATGGTCGCACAAATGCAGTAGTACTGCAAAATTGTACAAATGTCTCATTCTCAAATTGTGAATTTAATAACTTTGGACTTTCGGCTTTGAGTATCGATGGCAATAATAATAGCGTTGAAGGATGCAAGGTTCATAGTATCGGTTGTACAGCAATAAAACTGAATGGAGGTGATTTTGAAACACTCTCACCTTCAAAAAATATTGTGAAGAACTGTGACATTTACGATTGGGCATTTTATAACCGCGTATATACTCCCGCCATCGAATTGAAAGGCGTGGGAAATATTGTTTTTGGAAATAACATTTACTCTGCTCCACACGGTGCTATCACGATCTCGGGAAACAACCATCTGATTGAGAAAAATGAAATAAGTTATGTTTTACAGGAATTTGAAGACTACGGTGCTATTTATGGTTTTCTGGGTAAAAACCAACTGATGCGTGGCGACACTATCTGCGGAAACTATTTCCATGATATAGGGGCTGTGGGTGACCGAATTTGGGCTATTTATATCGACGAATCGACAGCAGGGTGGCTCATTGACCGGAATTTGTTTTATAAAATAGGAAATAAAGGCTCACGCATAGCTGCAGTATTTGGTAATACCTGTACGTATGTAAACGTAACCAACAACCTGTTTTTGGATTGTAGCGAGACATTCGATTTAAGTTTCCATTTCGCAACCTGGGCGAAGAAAAAACTCGATTATTTCAAAAAAGAATGGGCTAAACAATATGGCGAAAACGCTACTTTTCCACCTGTTTATCTGGAGCATTATCCTGAATTGAAACATTTTATGACTGACGAGCGGGTATTTGTAAATTCGAATTCATTTATTGGCAATACGGTTGGTAATTTTTCCATACCGCTCAGTCACAAAGATCATTTCATGACCCGTAACGGTACTTCCGAATCGTATAAATGCGTGCAAGCAGCTGATAATAAATTCATAACAGACAATTCGATGATCACATTTCTGGAAAAATGGAATAATGCTAAAACTAAGCAATCATTGAAAGATTCAATACCTGCTGATTTGGCAAAATACCTTTATCTCAGACCCTAATCATCTCAAATCCGTGGGAATGAGTTCTAAAAAAACTCATCTACACGTTTTGGTCATTGATTTTGAAGCTATTAAGCAAAATCTGAAATATTAGTTCGGCGTAGGGAAGTTGGCGCGGGTTGTTGAGCAAAGTATCTTTCGCTTCGGTCAAGCTGGAAGGAAGGCTCTATCCTTCCCTATTCAACTATAATGTGGACAGCAGGAGCTTTCCTTTTAGCAGCGGCATAGGCTGGAGCCATATGCCTAACGATGGAAAATTAAATATCACACTACGGCGAACGGGGGGTCAGTGGAATAAGTAATTTAAGATGATTTAAGAAATATGAAAAACCTAATTATTGGTATTATTACTGTCGTTGTACTCATCTCGTGTAGTATTTCCAAATCCGTTTATGTGAATGGTGTCCGTATTCCGGATGTAATTCCATTCAGCAAGTTCAAGGGTGACACAGCTGCCTATTTGCAAACCAATATTGAAAACCGCAAGGCATATTATATTGGGAAAGAAGTGGATGTACTACTAAAAGATGTGGAACAACCCATAAAATCATTTATTTTTACAACATCTCGATTAAAAATACAGGGAAAATCAAAAATCAATGGTATGAACTTGTATTTCTATGATGAAGATAAGTTTTCCAAAGCAATTGATACGAAGAAATTCATTCCATCTATTTCATTGGATTTTATGTCTCCTTATATGGATCTGGATACCTTTGCACTAATACTTACGAAAAATAATAATAAGTATTGGAGTCCTGAAATGGAGATGTATATCCGAAAACAACGTATTGAAAAAGTACAATACTTTGATGGTGGTATAGGTAATAAGTAATTTAATTTAATGAATATGAAAGACCTAATTATTGGTATTATTACTATCCTCTGCTCGGCGTAACATAGTTGGCGCGGGTTGTTGAGCGAATTGTCAAGCTGGAAGGAAGGCTCAATCCTTCCCTATTCAACTATAATGTGGACAGCAGGAGCTTTCCTTCCGTCAGTGGACGGATAATTCTTAGCAGCGACAGATGTCGAACGTTGGAAAATTAAATATCACACTACAGCGAACGGGGGTTGGCTTTGTGTAAAATAGTTGAATAATCATATATTACCCTTAATATTGTAAATCAATAAGTTGCACTATTAAGTCAAATTATTTGTAAATTTAAAAACAAAAATTACTTACACATGAAATCAAAATTATCAATCTCGTTCGTATTAATGATGTCATTGTTTTACAGTTGCACCGATGAATTGTCAATTTCTACCGATGTAATAACAATGCCTCCTATTAATACAACCCAGCCATTAGAAATCACGGCATCTTCTACATGGGTAGCCACAAGTTCTGAGACTTGGCTTACTCTATCCGATGCCTCAGGCAAAGGCAACAAAAGTGTCGTTTTAACCAGTAAGGATAATTATTCAGGGACAGCCAGAACGGCTAAAATTATGATTCAGGAAGGTAAGCAGTCTAAAACGGTACTAGTTAGCCAGGGGGGAGGCGATGTTATCCTGAATGAAGATTTTAAGGATAATAGCATGAACTGGGTTACAACTACCGATTCAATCAGCACTACAATCAACAATAGTTACTTAGACATTAAAAGTGCTGCGAAATACTACAATAACTACGTCGGTACCAAATCACTTATTCTTAACTACACCGCTAATTATATGATTTCGTCAGATTTTAAAATTATTATGGGAGACAACCCTTTTGGGTTAACATTTGGCAATAAAGACCCCAACAATTTCTACAGAGTCCTCGTTTATCCAACAGGCGGGATTCTTATTTCCCAAAAACTCAATGGCGTTTACACGACCATTTATAGTGCTGTGATTACGAACTATAAATTTGAAAATACGCTCAGCTTGGTAAAAGTTGGAAACTTCTGCTTCATCTACTTTAACGGAATTTATACGGGGAAATTCGATTTTTCAAGCCCTTATGGCTCTTATGTGGGATTCTATATACTTCCTCAATCCGAAGTTATGGTTCATTATTTAAAGATAAATCAATTTTAATAAATTGATTTATTCGCAACTAATAAATCAGCACGAACAAGAAAAGCTTTGCTTTTTCGCATCCAACTAAGGTTCGCCGTAGCATAAATGGTATGGGTTGTTGAGCGAATCGTCTTTCGCTTCGTTCAAGCTGGAAGGAAGGCTCCAGCCTTCCCTATTCAACTATAATGTGGAAAGCAGGAGCTTTCCTTCCGTCAGTGGACGGAAAATTCTTAGCAGCGACATATGTCGAACGTTGGAAAATTAAATATCACACTACGGCGAACGGGGGTAGATATAATATTGATAACAATCTGTTTGCAGTTTTTTAGAAACTCTAATTACTTGAAACGATTTTTAAAATATTGGCTTGGAAAAAATTGTGAAAAAAAATCACAGTTGATTAACCCAATTAAATTCTAATATAAATACACGTGAAAATACAAGTCAACTTGCTTGTTGCAACCCTACTATTGGCTACAATTATTTTTACCTCAGCAACAGCACAGGTAAAAACTCCGTCAGGTGACAACTCGTCGCTCGAAAAGGATTTTCTAAATCCTCCGGTTTCTGCTCGTCCTTATGTGTGGTGGCATTGGCTCGGTTCTAATTTCTCGAAGGAAGGAATCACCAAAGACCTCGAAGCCATGAAGGCGGCCGGCATTGGCGGTGCTACAATTTTCAATATTTCATCTTCGGTGGTTGAGAGTCATTTACCCACGCTCAATAATCCGTGGCCCGACCAAACCTACCGCAGCCCAAAATACTGGGAAGCAGTGCGTCATGCCGCTTCCGAGGCCAAACGACTGGGATTGGAGCTTGGGTTGCACAACACGGTAGGTTATTCTACTACCGGTGGTCCGTGGATTGACGAACAGCGCAGCATGCAGCACGTTGTTTGGAGCGAGACTGCCATCGAAGGAGGTGTGAAAACGTCTATTCAGCTTGCCATTCCGGTTGTTACAACTGATGAAGGTTGGGGAAAAACGGGTCAAAAAATGTCGTGGTTCAAAGATTTTGCTGTCTTGGCAGTTCCTGCCGGCAAAACTCCCATTAAGTTCACCGAAGTGTTGGATATAACTGATAAGATGGATGCCAATGGCAATCTGAACTGGACTACACCTGCCGGTAAATGGTTGGTTTACCGTCTGGCGCATGCTTCCACCGGTCGTCCGCCGCATCCTGTCCCTGACGATCTTCTTGGTAAAGTGCTGGAGGCTGATAAAATGAGTGTGGAGCAAACGAAATACCATTGGAATCAGGTGATTGAACCACTCAAAAAAAATCTGGGGTCATTGGTCGGTACCAGTATGAAGCATTTCCTCATCGATAGCTACGAAGCAGGTTCTCAGAATTGGAGTCCGACTTTCCGCGAAGATTTCAAAAAAATTAAAGGGTACGATCCGCTTCCGTGGTTGATGACGTTTAACACCACAGTTCAAAATGGCATGAAGCCAGCAACACCAAAAGATACTATTTTTCCACGTCCGCGCATTGTGGAATCACAAGAAATGAGCGCCCGTTTTGAGTATGACTACAAGGAAGTTATCAGTCAGTTGTATTATCAAAATGGTTGGAAGCCCGCTGTAGATATGATTCATGCCGTTGGCATGACGCTTCAGCACGAGGCTTATGGTGGTCCGTTCAGCACAGTACAGGGTTCTGCTTTGGCTGATTTGCCCATGTGCGAATTTTGGAATGGAAAAAAAACCACTGTAAATCCAAGTTTAGCAGGCGCTTCAAGGGCTGCCGGTAAAACGGTGATTGGCGCAGAAGCATTAACGGGAGCACCCTCCAATTCCAGGTGGACGGAAGTTCCCTCTTTCCTGAAACATACGCTCGATGGCGGGTACGCCGGAGGTGTAAACCGAATGATTTTGCATCATTGGGTGCATCAGCCTTTCGACGATAAATACCAACCCGGATTGAGTATGGGCTGGTGGGGTACGCATTTTAGCCGCTACCAAACATGGTTTGAACCAGGTAAAGCTTTCTTTACCTATATGAGTCGTGTGCAAGCCATGCTTCAAAAAGGCGAAACAACCATTTATACGCTCAGTGTGGGAGCAAGTTCTGCCTCAACGGATGTAATCAGCAACGATGTGTTATTGAATGATGTACGTGTAGAAAATGGCAAGGTTGTACTCCCTTCAGGACGACGTTATTTTGTGCTTCAGATTCCTCACGATGGAAAATTGTTGCCCGAAGTGGTTGCCAAAATAGAGCAATTGCTTAAGCAAGGAGCCACGGTGGTTGCTGGTATGCCAACCGCTTCACCAAGCTTATCAGGATATCCTGAATGCGACCAAAAAGTAAAAGCAATGGCGTTGCGTGTTTGGGGCGACAAAAAAGAACCTATCCGCAAAATTGGTAAAGGAACACTTTATACTGATGGTTCAACGAACGGGTTGCAAACAGCCCTCTATGACTTGGGTTGCGTGGAACAGGCAAAACTATCAATTCCGAATCCGGACATACAATTTTTACAGCGTACCAACGGCAAAGCGTACTGGTTTTTTGTTGCCAATGTGGGCGAAGAAAACAAGAGCTTCACCGTTTCTTTTGCCGTTAGCAATCAATTACCCGAACTGTGGGATGCCGAAACCGGAAGTATGATTGTAGCACCTGAATGGAGGAAAGCCGGCAACAAAACAGAGGTTGACCTTAACCTGCCAAAGCATAAATCCTTGTTTGTGGTGTTCCGAAAAGCCATACCGGCAGGAACAGATCAGGTGGTTGGGGTAGATGCTCCGGCTGGTTATAACCTTAGCACTTCGCAAAATGGCGTGGCTCGCCTGGAATCTGCCACTGCGATGAAAGGCACGCTGCGTTTTGCTTCAGGGAAGACCCAACCGTTCGAATTGAAATCAGCAGACACCATTAAAGTGAACGGCGCTTGGGTTGTGAAGTTCAAAACTCCGGTGACAAAAGAATTTTCAGCGCAACTACCAAAACTCGAATCGTTGGCTTTGAATGTCAATAAAGATATCAAATATTTTTCGGGCACGGCAACCTATAAAACTACTATTGATGTGCCGGCTTCAGCTTTCAAAAGTGGACAGTGTTTTCAACTCGATTTGGGTGAAGTTTACGATATGGCCGCAGTTACCATCAATGGTAAATCGAAGGGTGTGTGGTGGAATCCTCCATTTGCAGCTGATATAACCGATGCCCTGAAGGCAGGCAGCAATACCATTGAAATTGCCGTAACCAATTCGTGGCACAACTTATTGGTGGGCGACGAGCAATATCCTGCAGATTTTGAATGGGGTGTAGACCGTGGAGCGAGTGGTCACATGATGAAGGGGTATCCCGATTGGTTCGTGAAAAACCAACCGCGCCCCGAGCAAAATCGCAAAGGATTTGTGGTGTGGTACTATCACCGTCAGAACACTCCGCTCAAACCGGCTGGTCTGGTAGGTCCGGTAAGCATTATTCCGAAATCAACTGCGATTGCAATGCCCTGATAAAAACAAAAATCGGGTCATAAAATTGGAAATAACCTTTGCTAAACATTTATTGTAAACGTTTACAACGCCTGATATGGTAAGCAAAGCATTATATTAAACTTTCAAAATATATATTTCTAGTAGATTTTTGATGCAATTTAATGTATTGAAAATACATACGATTTCTTAACACAGTTCGGCGTAACATAGTTGGCGCGGGTTGTTGAGCTAAGCGTCTTTCGCTTCGTTCAAGCTGGAAGGAAGGCTCCATCCTTCCATATTCAACTAAGAACTATAAGTCCCATGGATAATTAAATAAAAATTATAACACATGAATTTAAGAGTATTATTTGTAATGTTTGCAGCGTTGTTGCTTACTACCGGTTTTGCCCAGACTAAAAGTATTGAAAATGAGTTGTTAAGCTTAGAGTTGACCAAAAATTCTGTAAGCGTAAAGAGTAAAGAAATATCGGATGTGCAGATAAAAAATATTCAGGTAGAAGGAAATGTCGTTAGCTGTAAAAAATCCAAATCCACCGATTCAAAATGGGGCATTGCACAGCAACTGACTGTCGAATACGATAACGGTCGTACGCTAACTTACCGTTTATTTCCTTCGAATCCTTTTTTGTTTATACATACCAGCATCAGAAATACGGGGAAAACAGATCTGGTTTTAAAGCAAATGACTTTTGCAAAAGTGGATTGTAGTGTAAAAAATCTCACAAATCTAAATACCCTGGGAACCGGAGGAATGGCTCCTCTTTCAAGCGCACTGGGAAGTTATACCTATTCTCTGGTTGCTGACCCGGAGAGCCGTAATGCAGTTTTAGTTTCCTGGCTGACGCAGTTGCAGGGCTTGGGTTATATGACTCCAAAACAGCAAGGATTTGATTGTGACATTGAAGCTGGATTGGAATTTGGAAATTATGTAGTCAAACCAGGTCAGACAAGAAGCACAGATGAATTGTTGATTGGGATTTTTGCTGATGGTAGGGAAGGGTTGGAATTATATGCTGATTATTTGGCTAAATCATACCAAATACATTTGCCTAAGAAACCCAATGTTTATTGTACCTGGTATCATAGGGACGTTACGGGTTCGGGTGCGTCAACCGAAAAAGCGTTGAAAGAAAATGCCCGATTTGCAGCTCAAAACCTGGCTCCTTATGGTCTGAATGTAATGCAAATAGATGATCATTGGCAAAGTTCAATGATTGATGGAATTGATTATAAAAATAATAATAAGCAAGTAAATGGGATAAAATTAGGCGATGGACCTATCAAATCATTTACCGAAGCCAATTTCAACTTTCCTTCGGGCATGGATTATACCGCTAAGAGTTTGAATAAAGAGGGTTTTACTGCTGGTCTCTGGTTTATGCCGTTTTCAGGTGACGTACATCATCCATCTTTTGATAAAAATATTTTTGCGAAAAATGCTAAGACCGGCGAACCTTATGAAGTCAAACAATGGTCGGGTACATGCATCGATGCAACAAGTCCGGCTGGAGAGGCTTTTTTGCGCAAACGATTCAAACGCATTTACGATTGGGGGTATAGGTATTTTAAAATTGATGGTTTACACACCGGTGCGCCCTCCGAAAATATTTACATTACCAGAACATACAAAGGTAAACCAAGCTACGGCGATGCTAAGTTGTATAACAATGACATGACTTATGTTCAGTGTTTTAGAAAAGGCTTGTCATTATTAAAAGAGGAAGCGCCTAATGCCTTTTTACTTGGCTGCGCCGCAACACAAAACATGAGTTTATTTGCCTCTTCATTCGGATTTGTAGATGCTATGCGTGTGGGGCCGGATAATGATAGTGGTCGGACTGGCAATTGGCAAAGGGTAACAGCCGGTGCTGATTTTGCCGGAAATTTATATTTTTTGAATAATAAAGTGTGGTATAACGATCCTGATCCATACTACATTCGGGAATCAAATCCACTCAACAAAGCGCGTTGGATGTTGTCCTGGCAGTCTGTTTCCGGTTCACTGAGTACCACTAGTGAGCAATATGCTGATTTGTCGGCTGAACGTTTGGATATGATTAAGCGTGGACTACCAACACATTCTTTACCTGTACGACCTGTAGATATTTTGGAAAATGTGCATCCTGCCATCTGGTTGGTTCATAACGAAAGGATGAATATAATCGGACTATTTAATTGGAAAGAACACGAGCAAACAAAAATCACCTATAGCTTGAATCGAATGGGATTGGACGAAAATAAAGAGTATGAAATTTTTGATTTTTGGGCAAATAAATATTTAGGCAAAATGAAGAGTCAGCTGCAAACGGTACTTGATTCCGCTTCGTGTCAGGTTTTAGCCGTAAAAGAATCAAAGGATTATCCCCAAATAATCAGTACCTCACGCCATATTACACAAGGCTTGATGGATGTCATTTCGGAGAATTGGGATTCAAAATTGAATACGCTTTCCGGAAAAAGCAACGGTGTTGCTGGCGATGTATATGAATTTCGGTTGATTGTTCCAACCGGATATAAAATTAAGGATGCTACTTGTAATGGTACTTCAGTAAAAATAAACCAGGAAGGAACATTGTATCGAGTTCAATATATTCCAACCATTACTGGCGAATTTGATTGGAGGTTTAGTTTTTTCAACTAAGTAGTTATAGTTTAATTCCATAATGATTGTAATACTACATTTTTCACTAAATATATCACTAGCAAATATTAAATCGTCTGTAATACTCTATTACAGATGATTTTTGTAGATGTAATAAGCTCTCATTTTTAATATGCTAAGTTAATTGTTTGCAAATTAATTCGGGAAGATAAGGGTTGAACCAAACTTTTGTGTCATAGCAATATAGAACGTATCAAATTACTTTAAATTAATACCAGAAAATCATGAAATCAACAAAAATCACAATTATCGTATGCATTTTAGTTATGGTTGCAAGTTTCAGTTTGTCAGCACAAACTCCAACAACCAAACAACAGGAAATCCCCAATTGGGTGGTTAAACAAGCCAAAGAGTACGTGGCTAAATTCAAAGCCGAATTAAAACTTACAGCAGCCGATTCTGCCATTTTTACCGATGAATTTATTAACAGAACTCTACGCACTTCTGCTGCCTGCAAGCTTACAACCACTCCCGAAGAGAAAAAGGAAGCTTCCTCTGCCTCCACTAAGGAGTATTTTGAAAACCTGAAAAAGAAAATATCACCTGCATTGTATGGTAAATACTTAGCTTTCTTAAATAAACCCAAAAGCAATTGATTTCTATATGTAAATTTTACAATAATCTTTAAATTAAATTCATTATGAAAACAAAAATTACAATCTTAGTTTTTCTGGCGATTTGTTCGTCTAATCTTTTTTCAACAAATTATGTGGTAAATACCAATGCTGATTCTGGTGCTGGTTCCCTTCGACAGGCAATTACAGATGCCAACTTAGATGTAAGTACTCCTCACACCATTACTTTCGCGAGTAGTTATTCAATAACACTTCTTTCTGCTTTACTAGGTATATCTAAAACTACAACTATCGATGGTCAAACCAACACAATAAATATTGTCGGGTATAGCTCTTCTATAAATAGCCTAACTAATTCAGCTGTACTTACATTAAATAATCTGATATTTAATAATTTTATTTCGAGCTATTCAGCAAATGCTACTGCAACAGGTTGTACTTTCAAAAATACTGCTAATGCGGTGAAAGTAAATGCTGTTACTTTTAGTGCAACCAACTGTACATTTGACAGCAACTCCGGCTCTGCTACACTTGGTGCTTCAGTCACAGCAGCTTCAAGTTCGGCAGTTATTCAATTAAGTGGCTGTACTATTACTAATAACACCGGTGTTCCTGCTGTTTACCACAAAGGAGTTGGTACAGGAACTTTGACTCTTACAAATTGTACTGTAAGCGGAAATACTTCGACTACCGGACCGGCTATTTATAATGCAGGAAATGGAAGTGGTAGCTCATTATCAATATCAAATTCAATTATCAAAAATAATACAAATTCCTCTGCTTCAGTTTATGGTGGTGGGATTGGTAGTGGAGCAGTAACAACCATTAGCAATTGCCAGATTTCAGGCAATTCCGCTGCTCGTGGTGGTGGTATGGCTTTGTTAGCGGGTGGTGCAACCGCAAAAAGTAAGCTAACCATGTCCGGCTGCACCATAAGTGGAAATACTATAACCGGTACTTATGGTTGTGGTATTTATCTGCAAGGTGTAACAAGCAATTATACTGATAACTGTACCATAACCAATTGTACTATATCAGGCAATTATACTTCAGTTGCAAGTAGTGTTGGTGGAGGTATTGAAATTGGCGCAGGAGGTAATACTTCCTGGACACCAACCATTACTTTAACAAACTGTAGCATTACGGGTAATTGGGTTCAGGGAAATCCAACAAATTCTACTAATGCCGGTGGTGGTATTGATGTAGCAAAAGGCACTGCAGTAGTGAATTATTGTATCATCGCCGGAAATAACAGTAACAGCAGCAGCGCAAGTAAAGACTTAGCTTCGGCAACTTCTACCACAGGTAGAAATTTGTATGGTGGTTCACCTAACTGGAATTCTACTACAACTACAGGCAATGTAAACTTAACAGCTGATATTTCTACCATTCTAAATACCACCTTAACGGATAACGGAGGTACAACTGCTTTGCCCGATGGAAGTTATGTAAAAACGCACGCTTTGTATGCAGGTACGTCATCACAAACTGCTATCGACCCGGATGCAAGCGGTTTGAGCGGTTTACAAACTACTGACCAACGAGGCACTAACCGTGATGCTCTTCCCGATATAGGTGCTTATGAATCTATGCTTCCGGGAGTACCAACATCTGTTACAGTTAGTAGTAATAATGTGAGTGGGCAGTTGTCGGTTGCATTTACTGCACCAAGTGTAAGTACAAAGGGTGGTGCCGCTATTTCAAACTATAAATACTCTACTGATGGTGGTACAACATTTACGGCATTATCATCGCCCCAAACCAGCAGTCCGTTTGTTCTTTCAGGATTAACAAACGGAACACCCTATAATGTTCAAATCAGGGCGTTAAACTCAAACGGTGATGGTGTGCCCTGTGCAACGAAAACAGCTACACCTAATGTAGCAACGATTAGCGGCGCTGCATTAGCTACAGCATTTACAACTACTTATGGAACAGCATCAGATCCTCAATCATTTTCAATTTCAGGTGCAAATCTGGCTGGACCCATTACTGCCACTGCTCCAACCGGGTTTGAAGTTTCGAGCGATGGAACAAGTTATGGAGCTACAGCTACTTATTCGCGGTCACTTGTAGATTTTACTGCAAGTGGTACAGTTTACATTCGCTTAAAAGCTACAGCATCGGTAAGTGGTAGCTATAACTCAAAAAACATTGTACTTTCAACTTCAGGAGCAACTTCGGTGGATATAACAACTGCTGCCAGTGGAAATGCTGTATCAGCAAAAGCATTGACCATTACTGCCAATGATGTGCACAAAACCTATGGTGCTAGCGCTTTGTCGGACGCTTCAGGTTCTACAGCCTTTACTTCAAATGGTTTAGCGAACAGTGAATCTATTGGAACAATAACCGTAGCTTATGCTACGGGTGCAGGGAGTGGAAATGATGTGGCTGATGCCGCCGGAACTTACCCTAATAAAGTCACAGCAAGTGCTGCTGTAGGGGGAACATTTAGTACCGGTAATTATACTATAACCTATACTGCGGGTAGCATCATTGTAGATAAAGCCTCTCAAAGTATAACCTTCAATACCTTGCCGGTAGGCAAAACTACTGCTGATGCCGATTTTGCTCCGGGGGCTAGTTCTGCTACTTCGGGAATAAATGCAATAACATACAGTAGTTCAAATACCAATGTTGCAACGATTGTAAACGGAAATATCCACATTGTAGGTGTTGGCACCACAAGTATTACAGCTTCGCAGTCTTCAAGCGCTAATTACAATCCAGCTGCTGATGTAAGTCAGTCACTTACCATAACAACAAGTTCTACAAGCGATAATTTCCGTTCCAATGCATCGGGCAATTGGGGTACAGCTGCTACGTGGCAATCTTCATCCGACAATAGTAATTGGGGTGCAGCAACTCTGGTGCCAACTTCAAGTGCAGCATCGGTAACTATTATGAACGGTCATGCAGTAAGTGTTGCTGCCAACGCAATAGCAGGAGCTTTAACGCTTAATGCAGGTTCTGTATTAAATATCAATGCCGGAGTTCAATTTACAGTAACAGGTGCTTTGTCAAACAGTGGTACAGTGAATTTACGTTCTACAAAAACCGAAGGATCAGCAACCTTGCTTACAAGCGGAACGGTAAGTACCGGAACTTATAATGTAGAACAGTATTTGGATGGGGTACGCAACTGGTATATTTCTTCTCCATTAAGTAATGCAACGGCACCTTTGGGAAATACTTATTTCAACTATGTTGAAGCAGGTACTAATGTGGATTTAACTAATTCCGGTACTGCTTATTGGAAACCCGTTTATCCTGGAGATTCATTTACAGCTGGTGTTGGGTATATTAGCAAACCAACAAATGCGGGTTTAATTACATTTTCTACTACAACAGGAAAGATAAATACAGGGGATGTTACTGTTAATCTGACCAAAGCTGGCGCTGTCAAAACAGGCTTTAACCTTTGTGGAAACCCATTTCCTGCTAACCTTACTTTTACAGATGCCATAGCTACAGCAGCCAATGCCATTCAGTCTGTTTGGTATCGTACGGCAAGCTATGATAATGGTCTAAGTAAATACGTCTATTCATTTAATACCTTTAATGTGTTGGGTGGTCCTTCTGTTTCAGTACCTGTAGGCACAACAGGAGTTATACCACCTATGCAGGCATTTTGGATAAGAGCCAATACGGCAAATGCAGATATTTCATCGTTGGTGTTGAACAATTCGATGTGTACAGCTGATGTTAGTTCCAACCCGTTAAAAATTTCGACTGCAAAATATACAAATCAACAGGTTTTGCGTATCTTGCTTTCAAGCGGAACAAACAACGATGAAGCAGTATTGTATTCAAACCCCAATGCATCCAATGCATATGATGGATACGATTCTCCAAAAATGTTCAATAACTCTGCTTCTATTGCTGAAATTTACAGCATTGCCGGAGCTGAAAATTTAGCTATCAATGGTTTAAATACAATTCCTTATGACACTGAGATAGCTCTTGGTTTCAATACCCAAACTGCAGGAATATTCAGCATTAAAGCTTCTCAAATCAGTAATTTTGAACCTGGAACTCAGGTAATTCTGAAAGACTATCTGAATCCGATAAGTCCGGTAACAGCTGACCTTAGTGATGGTAGTAGCTACAGCTTTAGCTCAGATGCCAGCACGAACAATACTTCGCGCTTTGCCCTGATATTCCATTCTCCACAGGTGGCAACAGGTATCAATCCTGCTGAAAACACTAATGTTTGGATTTCAACCAATGCCAATAACGAAATAGGAATTAACGGCATAACAGGAGAAATCAACGTAGAGCTTTACAATGCGGTAGGTCAGAAAATTCTAACGAAAAACCTGACTAAAGCGAATGTACAATTAGGTACATCATTTGCTCCGGGTGTTTATATGATATCCGTAAGTGCTGGAGGTCAGAAAATAACAAGAAAAGTGATTGTTGATTGATAATTGAGAGAAAGAGAAAAAATAGTTTTTCATAATACCTAGCTATAATCTCTTTGTTTACGATACTCAACCTGCTCTGTGAAGGAGTGGGTTGAGTTTTTCAAAAAACAGAATCGATTTATTTGAAATAACCCACATCAATTATTAACCTTAAAATTGAAACAATATGAACACAAAAAATCAATACATTAAACCGATAATCGAAATCATCGAATTGGATAATGAAATATCCCTGCAACTGGAATCAACTCCTCCAAAAGCGCCGGGAGAAGCAAAACTCAACACTCCCGAATACTTCAATAATGATCCGTTTAAAGCGTAATTTTTATTTGCTTCCGTCTATAATGTTTTAAGAAATATTGCATTAGTATAAAAATTTACAGTTAAAGGCATCTCCCAAAATGCAATCTAAGTAGCTTCAATAAATTTAACAATTACCCCGTATAGATTTAAAAAGTTGTTTGTTTAGTTCACATCTTCAGGTTTTAACTTCACAATATTGTTGAAACCTGAAGATAAAAAACTTTGAAAAAAATGGATGCTGATTTCTGAATATGTAGAAAAACTCAATATATACAATAACCAATAATCAAAAAAATATGACTTCACGCGAAAGAGTCCTCGCGGCCATCCGCCACGAGCAACCGGATCAAGTGCCGGTAGATATGGGTGCAACTCCAAGTTCAGGCATTTCTGCCATAGCTTACAGCAATCTGGTTAAACATTTAGGATTAAACCTGCCCACACGTATCTATGACGTAGTGCAGCAACTGGCACAACCCGACATGGAGATTATTGATCAGTTTGGTATTGATGTAATTGATGTTGGTCGTATGTTCAATGACAAAGATGAGGATTGGTATCCGATTACGATGGCTAATGGAGCGACTGCTTATTATCCGGTGTGGTTTAAACCTGTTTTGCAACCTGATGGTTCGTATGTAACTTACGATACTGACGGTACAACCCGTTTGGCGTATATGCCTATCGGAGCTACATTCTTTGATCAGACCTACTTTCCCTATCTGGATGGTTATCCCGAAAATTACGATAATCTGGATGAAGAAATGGGTCGCATTCTTTGGGCACGTTATGCTCACAGTCCGTGGGATCATGCTTCGGAAGATGACTTCTGGCCAAAACTCCGCGAAAAAGCCCTGTGGCTACGCCAAAACACCGACAAAGCTTTACTGATTGTATGTGGTTGCAATCTCTTTGAATGGGGAACTTTCCTTCGTCGTATGGATAACTTTTTGATGGATTTAATGTGCGACCCGGAAAACGTTGAGCGTTTGCTCGACGAATTATTAAAACGTCATTTGGCAACCCTCGAAAAAGTATGTCATTACCTGGGCGATGTAGTCGATATTATTCGTTTTGGCGATGACCTTGGAATGACCAACGGCCCATTTATGGATGTGGATACCTACAATACGCTATTCAAACCACGTCACAAAATACTTTGTGATTATGTGAAAGAACACAGTTCTATGCATACTTTCATTCACTCCTGCGGTTCTATTTCTATGCTTATCCCCGGACTATTGGAAGCAGGAATTGAAATTTTGAATCCGGTACAAACTAATTGTGTTCACATGGAGCCTGACTTTTTGAAAAAGGAATTTGGTGATAAGGCAACATTCTGGGGCGGTGGTATTGAAACTGTTGGAACACTCAACATTGGAACACCGGAACAAATCCGTTCACAGATTTTCGAACGTCTGGATATATTCAATAAAGGGGGTGGCTTCATTTTCAATACAGTACATAATATTCTGCCCGATGTTCCACCACAAAATATTGTGGCTATGTTCGATGCAATAAAAGAATACAATAAATTAAACACCCCTAACCCCTAAATGGGAATTAAGTAAGTCCATTCTACATATTTCAATATAGATTAATTATTAAAACATCAACAATCAATACTAATTTAATCCCCCTTTAGGGGTTAGGGGCAACTATATGACAACAATTCTTGGTTTATTACTAATATTTATCGGTGCTTTTTCATCCGGTAGTTTCGCTGTGCCCTTTGGAGGCATAAAAGGTTGGAAATGGGAAAATTACTGGTTGTCAACCGGTCTGTTCTCATTTATTGTACTTCCTATCATCGTATGTTTACTACTGGTAAATAATTTTGGACAATTACTCAGCACAGTTCCGACTTCCGATTTCTGGGCAATCTTCATTATGGGTGCTGTGTATGGCATTGGAAGTCTGACTTTTGGTTTGTCCATGCGCTATCTTGGTTTGTCACTCGGCTATGCATTATCGCTGGGATTAATGGCAGCTATCGGTACACTCGTTCCACCTGCATTGGATGGTCGTTTTAGTATGCTGATTGACACATTCAATGGGAACATGGTATTGCTTGGTATTCTGATTTCGTTGATCGGAATTTCCGGAATTGCAATTGCCGGTTATCAGAAAGACCAGTTTAATGCAAACAAAGAGAAAGATGAAAACAGTGAATTCGACTTCAAAAAAGGTGTAATCGCTGCTCTATTAACCGGTATTTTGGCTTCTGCTATGTCGCTGGGTATTGAAAAAGGAAACGGAGTGAGCAAGTTAGCCATTGAAAGCGGAACCAATCCACTTTTCAGTGGAAATCCTACCATGCTTATCATGTTATTGGGCACATTTGTAACTACCCTGATTTGGTGTACTTATTTGATGATTAAAAACAAAACGCTTGTGGAGTTCAAAAATTACAGCATTGCAATAAGCTTTAAAAATATTATCATGACCGGACTAGCCGGATCGCTTTGGTATCTACAGTTTATTTTCTTTGGCGCAGGCAAAAGCATGCTAGGGCAATATACATTTGCAGCCTGGGGTATTCTGATGGCTTTTACTATTGTTATAGCTATGCTTTGGGGGTTGTTCAAAGGCGAATGGAAAGGAATTCCTTCAAAAACCAGAATGATAATGTTTGTTTCCTTGGGAATCATCATTGTTGGAACATTTATTATTGGTATATTTAATTCATAATGCTATTTTATTAAATTGAAAAATGAAAAAAATCAAACTTCTTGGCGGCTTATTATTGATTGCCGGTATCACTTTTTGTCAAAACAACAGCAATACATTAGCCAAATGGAGCGATGCACGCTTTGGTATGTTCATTCACTGGGGGCCGGTAACTCTAAAAGGCACTGAAATTGGTTGGTCGCGAGGGAAACAAGTTCCCACAGAAGAATATGACAATTTATATAAACAGTTTGACCCAGTGAAGTTTAATGCCGATGAATGGGTGAGTGTAGCCAAAGCTGCGGGCATGAAATACATTGTATTGACAACCAAACATCACGATGGGTTCTGTTTATGGGATACAAAGCAAACCGACCATAATATAATGCATACACCGTTTAAACGTGATGTTGTAAAGGAATTGTCGGAGGCTTGCAAAAAACAGGGTATTGCTTTTGGGGCATATTATTCTACCTGCGATTGGTATCATCCTGACTTTCCACTTACTAGTCCCGGTGGTAAAATACGTAAAGAAAAAAGCGACCTGGATGCCTATACAAAGTATTTAAAACGTCAGATTGCTGAATTAATGCTGAATTACGGGCCACTCGTTACCCTATGGTTTGATGTACCGCAAGAGTTTGACGATACACGGGGAAAAGGAATAATCGAATTTGCACATATCATTCAGCCCGATATACTTATCAATAGCCGCACTGGCACCAAAGGAGATTACGATACTCCCGAACAACGCATTGGTGGTATAGAAATGAAACGCCCATGGGAAAGTTGTTTTACAATCGGCGATCAGTGGGCATGGAAACCAAACGAAAATTTAAAATCATTGCGTATTTGTATCAACTCATTGATTCTGACTGTTTCTGGCGATGGTAATTTATTGCTCAATGTTGGTCCATCACCATTGGGTGTGATTGAACCAGATCAGGTAGCACGACTAAAAGACATGGGTAAATGGGTGAATAAAAATGCTGAATCTATTTATGGAACACGTGGAGGACCTTTTATTCAGGGTAAAACTTTGTCCAGTACACGCAAAGACAGTGTTATTTATCTGCATACGCTAAATTCCAAGAACGAAAAAATTACCATCCCTGCTTTTGCTGCAAAAATACTTTCAGTTTCGGTATTAAATGGGAGAAAGTTAAAATATAAACAGACTGCAGCTACAACGGAAATAACTTTACCTGTCAACTTACAGGATTCAATATCAACAACTGTGAAGATTTTGATTGATAAACCTGCAATTGAGATTCCTTTGATTGACTTAAAAGAACTGTTCATTGCCACAGTATCAAGCAACCCAAATACCGCAGCACAACTAACAGACGGCAGCACAAATCCATTGTCAAACTGGAAAGCTAACAGCAATGACACTATTCCGTGGACAATTATTGATATGCGCAAACCAACAAGTATCTCTAAAATAAGTATTTATGAGGGGTCGAACAGCAAAATAACAAAATTCACTATTGAGTACAAAAAAGGGAATGATTGGGTTGGTATCTTCGAAGGGAAAGAAATAAACGATAAAATTGAATGCGACTTTGCAAATGTAACAACACAATTTGTACGTATCAGATTTGAAAAATTCACCAAATCTCCGGTTATACGGGAAATTGAAATAAAATAACCAACATGGAATACGAAATTGTAAGAACATACAAAAAACCGTACAAGCGCTTTTGTTTGGCTCTGGATTTAAAAAACGATCCTGAGTTAATTGCAGAATACCTGAAATATCATTCACCGGAATATTTTTGGAAGGTAATTGGCGAAGGAATTAAAAAATCAGGTGTAGATGTTATGGATATCTATAATGTTGACAACCGCTTATTTATGATTTGCGAGATGCCCGTGGAAGTGGACTTTGACGAAGCATGGCAGAAAATGGGAACCTTTGAACGTCAGGTCGAATGGGGTGTATTGATGAGTCAGTTTCAGCAAGCATTACCAGGGCATAAACTGGAATGGGTAGGAATGAAAAAAGTATATCAAAATCCATAAATTATATTATTATGAACGAATTATTAGAAAAACTTCTCGAAGTTGTTGAATTAGGTAAAGCTGATCAGAAATCACCTTTTCCTCCACAGTTGAAAGGACAGAATGGTGCTTCAGAGCTAACAGTCAAAGCATTGGAAGAAGGTGTAAGCCCACAGGAAATTCTTGAAAACGCATTGATTCCTGCCATGGATAAGGTTGGAAAGAAATTTGCGGAGAACAAAATTTTTGTACCTCAAATGTTGATGTCAGCTCGTGCTATGGGTGCTGCCATGTTGGTATTAAAACCATATTTTGCTTCTGGAGCGATTAAAACCAAGGGTACATTTATTATCGGTACAGTAAAAGGCGATTTACATGATATCGGTAAAAATCTGGTTGCTATGATGGTAGAAGGTTCCGGCTGGTCGGTGATTGATTTAGGCGTTGATGTATCTGCTGAACGTTTCATTCAGACAGCAAAAGAGCATCCGGGTGCAGTAGTTGCTATGTCTGCACTCTTGACAACTACCATGGTAAATATGGGTCAGATTGTAGCTGATATTAAAACTGCATTGCCTGACACCTTTGTATTTATTGGTGGCGCACCGGTAAATAATGAATTCTGTAAAAAAATCGGAGCCGATGCTTATACACCCGATCCACAAGGCGTTGTTGAGTACCTGAATAAAATGGCTTCGTAAAAAGTCCGGTTAACACAAATTCCCTATAAAATATCCTGAGACCCTGATTTCTGGGTCTCAGGATATTTTTGGCTGATTCGAAGCAAATAAAAATAGCTAATCTGCTATATATCAAAAAATATAAACAAAAAAACCACACAATGATAAATATGAAAAGTTGGATTGACCAACAACTAAATAGCGGAAAAAGAATAACCATTCCAATCATGACCCATCCGGGAATTGAAATGATTGGCAAAACTGTAAAAGATGCCGTTCAGAATGGCGATGTTCACGCACAGGCCATAAAAAAACTGGCAGAAGTGTATCCCTCAGCTGCCACTACTGTGATTATGGATTTGACACTTGAAGCCGAAGCTTTTGGATGCCAGATTGAGTTTCAGGAAAACGATATGCCGCATATTTTAGGTCGTTTGGTTACCAGTGCTGAAGATATTGAAAACCTGAAAGTTCCCGATTTGAATGCCGGTCGTATGCGGGAATACCTGAAAGCCAATAAACTGACTGTGGAAATGGGGATCGATAAACCTGTTCTGGCAGGCGTAATTGGACCATTTTCCTTAGCTGGTCGGCTGTATGATGTTTCAGAAATCATGATGGCTTGCTATATCGAACCGGATGCTATTATGATGTTGCTGGGTAAATGTACCGAATTCATTATTAAATACTGCCGTGAACTAAAAGCAATTGGATGCTCAGGTGTGGTAGTGGCCGAGCCGGCTGCCGGATTGCTATCGAACGAAGATTGTGAAACATTCTCTTCGGTGTATGTAAAAAAACTGGTGGATGAGGTGCAGGATGATACATTCACCATTGTTCTGCATAATTGTGGTAACAGAGGACATTGTACCGAAGCCATGCTTTCAACTGGTGCTCATGCTTACCATTTTGGCAATGCCATTGATATGGTTGAAACACTCAATGTATGTCCGCAGGATAAGCTTCTTTTAGGAAATGTGGATCCCGTAGGTATCATGAAAATGAAAACTCCGGCAGAAATTAAAGCCTATGTGGCTGATTTGCTGAATAAAACTGCAGGTTATCCCAACTTCGTTTTATCAACCGGTTGCGATTTGCCACCGCATGTTCCTGCGGAAAATGTAGAAGCATTCTTTGAGGCTCTCACAGCATTCAATCAAAAATAAATTTGTTGTTGATTTTCTAATAGCAATTGATTTTTTTTAGTTTACAAAATTCAGGTCTCATTGCTCCTAAAGAGTGGTGAGGCTTGATAATTTAAATTTAAACTATATAAATGCTGATAAATATGAATACGAAAAATCACAACTATTCAGCTACTATATTTGAGTGTGTTGAATTAGACAATAAAATAGCGTTGCAAATGGAATCAACTCCACCCAAAGCACCGGGAGAATCTAGGATTAATGCTCCGAGTATTTAAGTAATGCTCCACTTAAAACGAATAAAGTTTAATAGTATTTATAGGTTCTCTCTGATAATTAGTTTTAAGCAAGAAAGAATGTTTGTTAAATCAAGCATTCTTTCTTTTATTACAACAAGGATAATTAAAAAAAATCAACAATAAGTCTTTCATGCACCAATTTGTCACCAAACTCAACAAAAATTTAAACAATCAATTGCAAGTCATAAATTTGGAAGAATCAGACTTTATCATCAAAGCACAGAAATCAATTGTATGTATAAAAAATGCAATAACAAAACTTAAGAACTTTGTATTGAACTACTCATTTGTAGATGAAGCTGAAGAAATTTACTTTTTCAAGAAAACTAAACCCGAATTATTTAGCAAGCTAATTTATTTTACCAAAGTTTATCATATAGAAAGTCGACGACCAACAGGAAGTCGCGAAATACAAGAAAAATTCCTGAGGTATGAACTTGAAAAAATCACTTCTTTTTTCAATAGTCATCTTCAGTTTTATCAATACTATCGAATGAATTCTACTTTTTTGGATGATAAATGCTTCCTTCGTGGTAAGGAAGATTTGCATTTATTTCACGATAGTTTAATTTATTTTGTTGATCCGGAATTTTCAACCAGTCACGATTGTATGGTAGCCGACATTATGTCGAATGATATGCTTGAAGTTTTTCTCAATACAGAACTTGAAAACCTTAATAATAAAGCTAATAATCCAAATAGTGGTCAGTTAGGAATTTCGGGAACCGGATCACTCCAATGGACTGAAAGCAAAACTGCTTTAGTAGAACTTATATATGCCCTGCAAGCCAGTACAGCTATAAACAAAGGAGATGTTGATATTAAAGTGGATATTCCGGCGATACTGACCACTTTATTCGTTAAATTCCGGTGATACTGAC